>JAATFM010000243.1 GCA_015655195.1 Terriglobales bacterium | reverse complement strand
TTGAATCTTCGATAGTATCGCGGGAATCGGCGAGGTGGAAAGTTTTGAGGCGGAATCCTCCGTGGCGTACAGAAAAACTGGATGACTTCTGCCTTGCGGTTGCGTGCCTGGCGTGGTGCCTCGCCCTGCTCGCCTGCCCCGTCGCGGCGCAAAAGGCGCTCACGCCGGCCGCGCCGGTCCGAACTGCCCAGGCAGGGGGCGCCGCACAGGCGCAGGCCGTCGTCGAAAGGCAGCGCATCTCCGAGGCCGCTTGGAAGGACCTGGCCGGCCTGCCGGTTCGGCGCATCAGCTTTGAAGGCGTAAGCGCGGAGCGGCTCTCCACGCTCCGCGACAAGCTGCCGCAGGCAGTCGGGCAGCCGCTCAACAGTGAGAAGGTGGCCGGGAGCCTGCGCCTGCTCTACGCTTCGGGAATCTTTGAGACCATTGACGCCGAAGCCAGGCGCGACGGCGACGGAGTGGCGCTTGTCTTCCGCGGCACGGCACGCGTCTTTATCGGCGCCGTCACAGTGGAGGGAGCCAAGGGTGCCACCGTCAACACGCAGCTTGAGCGCACCAGCCGCCTGACCGCCGGAACTCGCTACACCGAGGCGCGGATGCAGCAGGCCGTGGAAACCATGCAGCAGATGCTGGCCAACAACGGCTACCATGACGCGCAAATCAAGTACACGCTCATACCTCACCCGGCCGAGCAGCTTGTCGATATCGCGGTACACGTGACGCCGGGGCTACAGGCCCGCGTGGGATCGGTGACAGTAACCGGAGACACCGGCATGACGCTCGACGAGTTCCGGCAGGCTGCACATCTGCGCGCCAGCGCACTGGTGGATCACGATACGGCGAACCGCGCACTGGACGGCGTGCAGAAACGCTATCTGAAGCAGGGGCGGCTCGAAGCCGAGGTCAAGCTCGAATCGCAGGAATATGCGGCGCACCATGTGAATTACAAGTTCACCGCCAACCGCGGCCCGATTGTGCGTCTGCGCGTGGAGGGCGCCAAGGTGAGCGAGGCGCACGTCAAGCGCCTGGTTCCGATCTACGAGGAGGGGACGGTGGACGAAGACCTGCTGAACGAGGGCGGCAGGCGCATCCGTGATTACCTTCAGAGCCAGGGCTACTTTGACGTGAAGGTGGATCACAGCCAGCAGACGCCCGCGACCGGCGAGGTGCTGATTCTCTATAACGTGCAGCTCGGCCTGCGGCGGCGCGTGGAGAGCGTCAAGGTAGACGGGAACCATTACTTCAACTCGGATACGCTCGGAGAGCTGCTCCGCGTGCACGCTGCCAATACCCTTGACCGCCAGGGGCTTTACAGCCAGGCGCTGGTCTCGGCGGACGTTGCCGCTATCACCGACACGTATCACAATAACGGCTTTTCCAAAGTCTCCGTCACGCCGCAGACCGGGCCTGTGGCGGATGCGACCTCGGTTGCGCCCAGCCCTTCCTCCGGTCCTTCGCAGCCGCGCACGCCGAGGAGTCTCTCCGCGCCGCTCACGGTGGTCTATCACATCACCGAAGGGCCGCAGCAGCGCGTGGGAACGGTAACTCTCACGGGCAACGAGCATATCGACACTCCGACACTGACCGGCCAGATGAACACTGTGCAGGACCAGTTGCTCTCTCCGCGCAATCTGGCCGGCGACCGCGACGCGCTTCTGACCGCCTACGTGGAGCGCGGCTTCAACGAAGCGCGCGTCGAAGTGGAGGAGATTCCCGACACCGCCGACGCGAACCGCATGAATGTGGCCTTTCATATTGCCGAGGGGCAGCAGACTTTCGTTCGCAAGGTGCTCGTGACCGGGCTCCACTACACGCGCCCTTCCACCGTGCAGCGCGGAATTACACTCAAGGCCGGCGACCCGCTCAGTTTGCAGGCGCTCCAGGACACGCAGCGCAATCTCTACGACCTGGCTCTTTTCAACGAGATCAATACCGCCGTGCAGAACCCCAACGGCGGCGAACGCAACAAGACCGTGCTGGTGCAGGCTGTGGAGGCGCGGCGCTGGACGCTGACCTATGGCGCGGGCTTTGAGGCGCAGACCGGCACGCCGCAGAACAACTGCGCCGGCTATATTGCCGTTGGCGTGCCGTGCAGCGCCAACGGACATACCGGAGTGAGCCTGCGCGGGCTGATGTCGATCACGCGCAACAATCTCTTTGGGCGCGAACAGTCGGCGAGCGTTCAGGGCACCTACGGCGAACTGGAGCAGAAGGTCGATCTGATCTACCAGAACCCGCATCTGGTGGGCACAAAACGCTTCGGGCTTACCTTCAGCGGCGGCTATGCCAACAGCCGCGCCGTAACGACATACGTGGCATCGAGGCTCGACGCGGGCCTGCGGCTGACAGAGAACTTTAGCGGCTCGGGCCGCGGACTCTCGCGCGCCAACACGTTTATTTATGAGTTCGATTTTCGGCGCGTAAAGGTCTCTGGGGACAGCTTGCAGGTGTACCCGAGCGGGATTGCCGGTCTCTCGGCGGCAGTGCGCGTCGGCGGGCCGGGATTCACATGGATTCGCGACACGCGCGACTCCGCCGTGGACGCGCATCACGGCAACTACACGAGCTTTCAGGAGTTTCTTTCGGGAGCGCACTTCGGAGCGGAGGCGCAGTTCAACCGCATCGACGTTTCCAATTCGAGCTTCCACTCCTTCGACAAAGGCAAGTTCGTGCTGGCTCGCAATACGCGCTACGGGCAGGAGCGCGCCTTCGGCGATGCGGGCAGCGAGCTGATTCCGCTGCCGGAGCGGCTCTACGCGGGCGGGGCCACGTCGCTGCGCGGCTTCTCGGCCAACGCCGCCGGACCGCGCGACCCGCAGACCGGCTACCCGATTGGCGGCGCGGGCGCGCTGGTGAACAACATCGAGCTGCGCCTGCCACCGCCTACGCTGCCATACTTTGGCAATACGGTGAGCCTTGTGCTCTTTCACGATATGGGCAATATTTTTACCAATGCAGGCGACGCATGGGAGAGCGCGCTGCGCGTGCGCCAGCCGCACCGCGAGACGTGCACCAAGTTAACCCCGCCGAACTACGATTTAAATCCGCCACAACTTCCTGATCCAAATGGACCAAGCACTTCCACCGGCAAGCAGGGCATGTGCAGTTTCAACTATTTTTCCCACGCACTAGGGGTTGGAATACGCTACCACACACCCGTTGGGCCAATACGGTTTGACTTCAGCTACAACCTGAATCCGCCAATTTATCCGGTAGATGTCGACTACTCACAGTCCAAACCATACGACAATCAGCATGTAGGCGAGGCAGGTCACTTCAACTTCTTCTTCAGCCTGGGACAGACTTTCTGATGCGCAGAAACGGCACAATGCGGCGAACAGCGGCGATGGCGCTTGGGGCGGCGCTTGCGTTTGCGTGCGTTGGCATGCGAGCGCAAACACAAGCCCCGACTGCGCCCGCCTCTCCGCAGTCGGCTGCCGTGCTCGATCGCGTGGAGGCCGTTGTCAACAACCAGGCGATTCTGACCAGCGATATTCAGAATGAGATCAGACTCTCGGTGCTCGACCCGGAACGCGGCGCGCGGCGGCAACTGACTCCGCGGCGCGCGTTGCAACTCCTCATCAGCCGGGCACTGATTCAGCAGCAGATAGGGCAGGCAAACATGCAGGCGCCGGAGCCGACAGCCGACGAGATCAGTTCCCGCCTGAAGCAGATGCGCGAGCAACTGCCCGCATGTGTGTTTGCCAACTGCGCCTCCGATGCGGGCTGGGCCTCGTTTCTGCAAGTGAACGGGTTGACGGAGACAGAGGTCGAGAGCTATACCCGGCTGCGGATGATAGTTCTGAGCTTCATTGAGAGCCGCTTCCGCCAGGGAATTCAGATTTCACAGGAACAGGTGGAAAAATACTATCGCGAGACGCTGCTGCCCGAATATCCGAAGAACGAACAGGCTCCGCCGCTTGACTCCGTAGCGCCGCGCATTCAGGAGATTCTGCTCCAGCAGCAGGTGAATGCGCTCTTCGGCACATGGCTCCAGGATCTTCGCAAACAGGGCGACGTAGAGGTGCTGGACCGCGAGCTGGAGCCGGCGCTGAATGGCGAGGAGGGGGACGACAAATGAACGATCCGATCGAGCCTCGTGACCTGCCTCCCAATCCACCTGACGAGTCGAATCTCGCGCAGAATCCGGAGCTACCAGAGCAGAATCCGGAGACGCTGAGGCCGCGCAAAAAGCGTCCACTGCTGTGGTGCGCTGCCGGCGCGGCGCTTCTGATTGCAATCGTTGCCGGCGCGCTCGCCACATGGATGAACTCGGATCAGTTCGCGCAGATGGTTCGCAGGCGGCTGGAAGCAGAGCTGGCCAATGCGACCGGCGGACGCGTCGAGATCGGCGCGTTTCAATGGAGCCTGCGCCATCTGGAGGCGGACGCGACGAACGTGGTGCTGCACGGCGACGAAGCCGCGAACGAAGCTCCGTATCTGCGGATTGCCCGGCTGCATGTGGGCATAAGCGTGCCTGGACTGCTCTCGCCGCGCATTCTGCTGCGCGAGCTTATCGTCGAGCAGCCGCAGATGCACCTCATCGTCTATCCCGACCAGACAACGAACCAGCCGCATCCACGCACATCGGCGAAGGCGAGCAAATCGGGGCTCGACACCTTCTTCGATCTCAAGGCCGGGCGCGTCGCCGTCGAGCAGGGCATGATCGACTTCGACAACCGAGCCGACTCTCTCGATTTCGAGGATCGCTATCAGCCGCTGGATTTCGAGGCCAACGACCTCTCCGTGCTGCTGCAATATGCGGCGGCAAAGGGCGGCACGCCGGAGAGCTATCACATCGAGGCCGGAGTTACGGGACTGAATCTGGCGCGCGGATTACCGCGCGGCGCAACGACGACTCAAGCTCAGGCCAAGTCTCAAGCGCCACAGGTTCAGGGCCGGTTCCTCGCCACGGCCGATCTCACGCGCAACGCCGTGTTTCTCCGTTCGCTGCGCATCACGGCGCACTCGCGTGGCACAAAGGATCGCACACTCGAAGTCACAGGCTCGCTTACGGACTTCGCGCACCCGCACTGGCAGGCAAAGCTTACAGGCGAGCTCGACCTGCACCTGCTCGATCCGACGCTCGGCTACCCTAACTCGCCGGAAGGCCTCGCTCATCTCGATCTGACCGCATCCGGCGATGCGGAAAAGCTTCAGATCGACGGCCCGCTGCACGTCGAGCACGCTTCGTATCTAGACCCGGACATTACGGCGCGCGACGTGGACCTGACAACAAATGTGCACGCCGATAACTCCGCGCTGCACCTTGCGCAGGTAGTGGCTCGGCCGCGGCCCGGCGGGCAGATTACCGGTGACGTGCTGCTGACGCACTGGCTGCCGGAACCGCCCGCTCCGCCCAAAGCGCCGGAGAAGCCGCAGCAGAAGCATCTTGACCTCTTTTCGCGCTTCCATCAGACGCCGGGCACGCCGCCTGCGCAACTGGCGGCTAAGCCGCAATCGCATGACGTGCTGGTGAAATCGCCGCCGCTGCAGATTCCCGTGGAAGGCAAGGTAACGGCGACACTGAGGGGCGTCGCGCTCGACACCGTGCTCGACATGGTTAGCAAACCGCCCTTCATGCGCCTCGGCATCGGCGCTGTACTCTCCGGGAAGACGGAGGCCAACTGGACGAACGGCGATCAAAACACGCTCGCCGTTCACGCGGCGATTCAGGTCAACGCGCCGATTCAGATGCCTTCCGGCGAACGCGGCGCGAACGGCTCCATCGATGCGGTCTATACGCAGCGCGACGGCGGCGTGGAAGTGAAAACGCTCAGTCTCACCATGCCGGCCTCACACCTTGAAGCGCACGGACACATCGGCGCTTTCCCGCTCACCAGCCCCACTTCGCTCACAGTGGATTGCGACTCGCGCGATCTATCGGAGTTTGACGCTGTGCTGCGCGACCTTGGTCTGGCGCGCGAGGGCAAAACAGGCGTGGCGGCGCTGCCCGTTGCGCTGCACGGCGAAGGGCAGTTCCACGTTCTCTGGACCGGCTCGCTGGTCTCGCCGAAGTTCAGCGGAAACCTCAAGGCGACGCAGATTGGCATGGAGGTTCCCGAACCTGCGGGAAGCCATGCGCCGTCGCGCTGGATCACGTGGGATGAGGCCGATGCCGAAGGCAGCTACGATGCCTCGCAGATTGCGATTCTGCACGGGCACCTGCAACGCGGGACGGAAGAGATTGCGCTTGACGGGACCATTGCCGCTGCCGCGAGCGAGCCCGCGCCGGATCAGACTCATCTTCGGCCCGGCCGACGCGCACGCAGTCAGGTGGGCGTCAACGCGCCGCCGGAGTTCGACGGCAATTCCCTGCTCCACGCGCATGTTCGCGCCACTAAAGTCGCTGTCGCCGATCTGATTCCCTTCACCGGACTCAACCTGCCGCTGACCGGAACGCTGGACGCGCAGTTCGAGGCCGACGGCCCGCTGCACTCGCCGGGCGGATCAGGGTGGGCGCAGCTCAGCAATGCCGTTATCGACGGCGAATCCATCTCGCGCATTCACGCGCAGGGCACGCTCGCCAATCGCGTTCTGCACCTCAGCGCCATTACGGCACAGTCGCCCGCCGGCACAGTCAACGCATCGGGAAGCTACGATTTCACCTCGGGCCGCTTTCAGGCCGAGGCGCAGGGCAGCGGGCTGAATCTTTCCGCGGTGCAGCATCTGCATCCGTTTACTGAAAGCGTGCAGGGCCGGCTCACATTCGCTGCCACGGCATCGGGCACGCGCGACAATCCGAGCATCGAAGGCCACGCAGACGTAACGGGCCTCATGCTCCAGGGCAAGCCGCTTGGTTCGGCACAACTCACCGCGCACACCGCAGGCGGCGCGCTGGTTTACGACCTGACCTCGCACACGGAAACCGCACAGGCAAGCTTGCACGGCCAGACGGAGCTGCGCGGCAGCTTCGAGACGCAGGCGCAAGCGCAGTTCTCGCAGTTCAACATCGGCGCGGTGCTGCGGATGGCGCGCATCGACAGCATCTCCGCCGACTCCGCGCTTGCCGGCACCGCGACGGCATCCGGTCCGCTTGCGCATCCGGAACAGATGCGCGGCGATCTGAAGCTGGCCGAGGCCACTGTGACCATCGCCGGTGTACATCTGCACAGCAGCGGCCCAGTTCACGCCTCGCTCGCCGACTCGCGCGTTCAGCTCGATCCCATTCACATTCTCGGCGACCAGACCGACATGCAGGCGCAGGGAACGCTTGCACTCACGGGCGACAAGAAACTCGATATGTCCGCCAGCGGCTCCATCAATCTCAAGCTCGCCGAGACGCTGGACAAAGACATCACCGCCGACGGCACAACGACCTTTCAGGTGGAGGCGCACGGGCCGGTCGCAGACCCGCAGCTACGCGGCAAAGTCAATTTTCAGGACGGCTCGCTGGCGGTGGAGGGCGTGCCAAACGGCCTGAGCCAGATTCGCGGCACGCTTGAGTTCAACCAGAACCGCCTCGAAGTGCGCTCGCTAACGGCCACAACCGGCGGCGGACAGATCACGCTCGGCGGCTATCTTGCCTATCAGAAAGGCCTCTACGCCGACCTGACCGCGACCGGCAAAAACATTCGCCTGCGCTATCCGCCGGGCGTCAGTTCGATGGCCGATACCTCGGTGCGTTTGCAGGGAACGCAGAGCAATCTTCTACTTTCCGGCAACGTGATGATTACGCGCTTTACCGTGAGCCCGGATCTCGACATTGCATCGCTGGCGGCGCAGGCCAACGCCGTGCAGACGGTGGCTCCGCCGGATGCGCCCTCGAATCGCATCCGCCTCGACGTTCACATCCAATCTTCGCCGCAGCTCAACTTCCAGAACGCCTTTGCCAAGCTGGCCGGCGACGTGGACCTGCATCTGCGCGGCACCGTGGCTTCGCCCTCGCTGCTGGGCCGCATCTCGATTACCGAGGGCAGCGCCACCCTTGCCGGCACGCGCTATGACTTGCAGCGTGGCGAGATCACCTTCAGCAACCCCGTTCGCATCCAGCCCTCGCTCGACCTGAACGCCACGGCGCGCGTGGAAGATTACGACATCACGCTGAGCCTGCATGGCACGCCGGACAAACTCAGTGTGAGCTATCGCAGCGACCCTCCGCTGCCCGAGGCCGACGTAGTAGCGCTCCTGGCCGTAGGCCGCACACAGAGCGAGCAGGGCCTCTACACGCAGCAGCAGCAATCGGCCAATTCGACGACCGACGTGCTGCTTGGCGGCGCGCTGAACGCTACCGTAAGCAGCCGCGTGCAGAAACTCTTCGGCGCGGGATCGGTCAAGGTGGATCCGAGCTACATTGGCGCGCTGGGAAACTCGACCACGCGCATCACGGTGGAGGAACAGCTTGGCCGCTATGTGACGCTGACCTATGCGACCAACGTCGATACCTCCGCGCAGCAGTTGCTGCAGGCGGAGATCGCGGTCAACCGGCATATCTCCGTCCTCGTCGAGCGCGACGAATCGGGCGTCTTTTCAATGGTGGTGAAAAATACCCGGCGGTATCGGTGATTTTTTCACGCCAAGCCGAATTTCAGGTCTAAATTTCCCGCGCCCACTCGTCGCCCCAACGCTGTGCGAACCTACATTCACAGATTTGTAATCATTCCGGGCAAGTTTTTTCTTAAACTTGGGAAACCATGTACAGAGATTCTCCGCTGACCATTGAGCGCCGTGAGGGCCATGCTCTCGGCTCGCGAATTTTTCTTCTCGCCGGGCCGATTACGCTGCCCAATCTCTTCCAGCTTCAGTCCGAGCTGCGCGGCGGCGAGCAGCCGACGGCCGTGATTCTGGACCTGAGCGCGGTTCCCTACATGGATTCCGCCGGGATGGGAGCGGTTATCAACTACTTTACGCACTGCCAGAATCGCGGCGTAAAGTTTGTCGTGGCCGGCGTGAGCGAGCGCGTGCTGGAGCTCTTCAAGATGACGAAGGTCGATACGGTGATGACGATTGCCGGCTCGCTCGAAGAGGCGGAAGCGCACGTCTAGCATTCGAGACTGCGTGTGCGCCTTGCATGAAAGCCGCATCTGGACCGTCGCGGAGCTGATTGCTTAAAGCCCCTTAAACAACTCTTCTATTGGCATTTCCAGAGCTTGCGCCAGCGCGTAGAGCGTATCGATTCGCGCTGCTACCGCTCCGTTCTCGATCTGGCTTAGATGCGCCCTGCCAATTCCCGCCATGTCAGCAAGCTGCGTCTGAGACAGACCCCTCTTTTCCCTCAAATTGCTGAGGCGACGGCCAAGACGGACCGGGAAAGAAATTGCCATCCACCATGCTTTCTGTTAATTTTGCTTATTATGTTCGGTTTACCGAACAACATGAGACAGAAACGGACGACCCACATGAAGCATTTGGATGCCCTGGAGTTGCCCTTATTGCCAATCGATGCGATTACCAAAAATCAGCAGATCACAATCGCTAAGCAGTTGGATCTGCTTAATCACTACCGTAAACAGCACGCGCGCGATGGATGCGTCGAGAACGCCCGCTGCGCCTACTGCCGGAACTACGATGAATTGGCGGGGAAATGAGAAATGATGATTCCCATAGGAATGAGCAAATAGACAAGCCGTGCAAGGATGCGTGGCTTGTCTATTTGCTGTCCACTTTGGCGTAAGCGCCGAGCTAAGACCATACCCGGGAGGCCCGATGCGGCAAGGCAGTCCGGTAAACTGGCTAGTGGGCCTTACCATGCCGAACCTCTGGAATAAAACACGCACTACGCTGGAGATGATTAAGTGGGAGCACTCCATCTTTGCGCTCCCTTTTGCGCTCACCGCCGCTTTGCTGGCCGCTAACGGATTGCCCGCACTGCGGACGCTCCTCTGGATTCTTGTGGCGATGGTCTCGGCGCGCTCCTGCGCGATGGCCTTTAACCGCTGGGCCGACGCCGACCTCGACGCGGCGAATCCCCGTACCAAAATGCGCGCCATTCCCGCCGGGCTGCTCTCGCGGCAGTTCGTGCTGGGCTTTACGCTGCTCGCCGGGCTGGTCTTTGTGCTTTCGGCGGCGGCGCTCAACCGGCTCACGCTCTATCTCTCGCCTGTTGTGCTGATCGTGCTGCTCGGCTACAGCTACATGAAGCGCATCACGCGTTGGTCCCATCTGGTGCTGGGCCTTGCGCTCGGCCTTGCGCCTTCCGCCGCGTGGATTGCCGTGCGCGGCTCGCTCGATGCACGCATTGTGGTTCTGACCGCAGCCGTAATGCTTTGGGTGGGCGGCTTCGACGTTCTCTATGCCTGCCAGGATTACGAGCACGACCGCGAGGCGGGCCTCAACAGCATTCCGCAGGCGATGGGACTCACCGCGGCCTTCTGGGCAGCGCGGCTCATGCACTTGGCGATGCTGGGCCTGCTGGTGTGGTTCGGGCTGCTCTTTCACTTTCACGTGGCCGGATGGCTCGGCGTGGCGGTCGTGGGGCTGCTGCTGGCCTACGAGCACTCGATTGTCTCGCCGCGCGACCTGAGCCGGCTCAATGCCGCGTTTTTCACCATGAACGGCGTGATTGCAACGATCTTTCTGGTCTTTGTGGCCGCCGACCTGCTGATGCGAGGCGGAATTCATGCCCTCTGAGACCTCTCCCGCTCCCGGCGCCGCGACCGCTGACGCAAAAATCAGCAACGAAGATGCGCTGAAGCTGTGGTATGGTGCGAGTGAGCGCGCCCCGAAGCCTCGTCCGATCCAAAATGCAGGAGTTTCGCCAGACGGCATGAAAATCGCCATCCAGGGAGAAGCCGGCTCTTTCAGCCATGAAGCTGCGATGAAGCTGGTTGCCGACGCAGCAATTGTGCCCTTCTCTGTCTCATCGGAGGTCTTCGCCGCGCTTGCCGAAGGCGATGTCGAGGCGGCTGTAATTCCGATTGAGAACAGTCTGGCCGGCTCCGTCTCCGAGCACTTCGACCTGCTGCTCTCCCACGACGTGCAGGTGGAGCGCGAGACGCTGCTGCGCATCCGGCACAACCTTATCGGGCTCTCCGGCGCGGCGATTGACCACATTGACCGCGTCTTTTCGCATCCCGTGGCCCTGGCGCAGTGCCGCAACTTTCTGGCCCGGTACCCGCGGATGGAGGCGCTCGCCTTTTACGACACCGCGGGCAGCGTGAAGCAGCTCGTCAGCGTCCGCGACCGACACGCCGCGGCCATTGCCAGCGCCGCCGCGGCGCGGTACTACGGTGCGCGGATTCTGGCCGCCAACATCGAAGACAACCCGGAGAACTACACGCGCTTCTTCCTGGTGCGCCGCGGCCACAGGGCTCCGTGCGCACCGGACGCGAACAAGATCAGCCTGGCGTTTTCCGTGGAGAACAAACCCGGCTCGCTTGTGGCTGCGCTCAAGGATCTCTCGGCACTAGGAACGAACCTGACCAAGATTGAATCCCGCCCCGTGCAGGGCAAGCCGTGGGAGTACATCTTCTACGTCGATTGCCAACTCAACCACCCCGACGAAGGCGTGCGCGCCGTGGAAGCGCTCCAACCGCACTGTGCGATGGTCAAATCGCTGGGATGTTATAAGGCAGGGACTAGGGACTAGGCGATACGACAATCGGCCTGCGTGCCTGACAAGCAATTCCAAGATAAGAAACTGGCGCAATCCGCGTTTGCGAATTGCGCCAGTCGTTTTTCCAGTCCCTTAGTCCCTACGTCCCTAGCTTTTAGAAGTGGTAAGCCACGCCGACAGTAGGCACAAAGATGTTGAACCAGCGGTTGGTGGTCAGGTTCTCTTGTTGGCCATTCAAGCCGTAGTTCGGCACCTTGGTAATATAAGCGCGGTACTCGGCGCGGATGTCGAAACTGGGGCTGACCTCGTAGGCAATGCCGCCGCCATAGAGGATCGCCACCGAGGTCTGCTGCTTGGCGTCTACTGCCCCCAAGCCGCTGTTACGAATGGGCAGGAAGATGAGGCCCGCCGGGCCGGCTTCCACGAATGGATTGAACTTTTTGTATGTAAAGCTGCGTACAAATGCCGCCGAAATCTCCTGCGTGCGTACCGGAATCGGAATCGAAAGCGAGTTCTGGAGGTTGTAGAGATAACGGGTCTGGTAGGAGATACCGTAGTTGGCTTCAAGGGCGCTGCTGGGTGTAAGCATAAAGCGGTAGCTGGCAAGAGCACCGTAAGTCCAGCTTGAGTGAACCTGCACGTTGGTTGAGCTGGCCACAAATGGCGGAATCAACCCCATGGCGCTGATGCTGATGTCCTGGCGGCTCTCCTGGGCGCTGCCCGCAGCCGCAAAGCCGGCCAGCAGAGAAAGTACAAGCACGATCTTCTTCATTCGATCCTGATCCTCACGACTGCACAACCTACCGGCTGGCAACGAAACTAGTCAAAAAATTGCCTGGGCGTGCCGGCACACACACCGAGCCCCCGCTCTCAGCATTGTAAATGGCCGGGGCGGGCCGGGTATCGCCAAGATGCGTCCTGCACCTTAGACGCACCAGCCGCAAAACCGTACACGCGGCTAACCGGCCTTCTCGACGTGGTAGTAAAATGGCGGGCCCTGGCTCCGTGCCAGATCGTGGACGACGCGCAGAAACGCCTGTGCCGCGTGGGAAAGTGCGCCATGCCGGCGATGCGCCAGCCGCAGAATGCGCTTCACATCCAGCTCGGGCACGGGGATGGCGGCCAGTTCTCCGGTCGCAAGCTCGTGCGCCACGGTGAGGTGCGGCACCAGCGCCACGCCATTGCCCATTGCCACATAGCGCTTGATGGCCTCGATGGTGGGCAGCTCGATGCTCATATTCAGCGGCGTGCGATGGCGCTGGAAAGCTTCGATGACGCGCCGCCGCAGGGGTGAGGCGACGTTGTGAGCGATGAAGGTCTCGCTGCCGAGATCGGCAATGGAAACCTGCCGCGCGCGGGCCAGCGCGTGACTCGGGTTCGCTACTAGCACCAAGCTGTCGGAGTAGACCGCGATGGTGCGAAACTCGGCCGGATCGGGCCGGAAGGAGAGCATTCCCAGCTCAAAGGCGTGCAGGTTCAGCTCGTCCGGAATGCGCGAGGCCAACATGCGGTGCACGGTCACGTCCACCTGCGGATAGGCGCGGCGAAAGGCGTCAATGGCCGGCAGAAGATAGGCGCAAGTGTACTCGTTGGCGGCAAGCTGAAGGCGTCCGCGCTCCAGATTTTTCAGTTCATCCAGGGCGCTCGATGCCTCGCGGCGCAGCGCGAGAAGCCGTAGCGCGTAATCCCGCAGCAGCGCACCCGCGGCGGTCAGCGAGCCGTCGCGGGCGGCACGGTCAAAGAGCACTTCGCCCACCGATTCCTCCAGCTTGCGAATCACCTGGCTCACCGCCGGCTGCGTGCGATGCAGCCGCACGGCGGCGCGGGAGAAGCTGCGCTCCTCGGCCACGGCGAGAAAGGTTTCAAGCTGATTCAGTTCCATGTGTTCCTTTGGAGTGGAGTGGATCACTCGCCTCATAAGCGATTGTAATGCACTCTCAAAAAATAATAACTTTGCGTTATACAGGCCCGATGGATGAAACTACCCAAAGTGCCGGGAAGGTTTGCCCGCGCAAGGTCGTTTTGGGCAAGGTAGTTCTTATGACACAAGATCACGTAGTCTTTTTCGACACCACGCTGCGCGACGGCGAGCAATCGCCGGGATGCAGCATGACGACACAGGAAAAACTCACCCTGGCCCACGCGCTCGAAGACCTCGGCGTGGACGTTATCGAGGCCGGCTTCGCGATGGCCTCCGAGGGCGACTTTGCCGCGATTGCCACCATCACGCAGGCGATTCGCAAGCCGAAGATTGCATCGCTGGCCCGCGCCAAGCAGGAAGACATCGAGATGGCCGCGCGCTCGATTCAGTTTGCAGACAGGCCGCGCCTGCACGTTTTTCTCGCTTCGAGCGACCTGCACCTTGAATACAAGTTGAAGATCAGCCGGCAGGAGGCGCTGGACCGCACGGCGGAGTCAGTGCGGCTGGCGCGCTCGCTGGTGGACGACGTGGAGTTTTCTCCCGAAGACGCGACCCGCTCGGACCGCGATTTTCTCGTCGAGATGGTCCGCGTGGCAATCGAAGCCGGCGCGACGACCATCAACATGCCGGACACGGTGGGCTACACCACGCCGGAGGAATACGGGCAGATGTTCCGCGAGGTCCGCGAGAGGATTCCTGCGGTGGACGCCCAGAACATCATCCTTTCCGCGCACTGCCATGACGACTTGGGCCTCGCTGTCGCCAACTCGCTCGCGGCCATTCAAGCAGGCGCGCGGCAGGTGGAGTGCGCCATCAACGGCATCGGCGAACGGGCCGGCAACGCGGCGCTCGAAGAGATTGCCGCGGCGCTCTATGTGCGCCGGGACCACTTTGGCGTCAACACCAGCATCAACCTCGAAAAGCTCTACCCAACAAGTGAGGTGCTGGGCCAGATCATCACCTTCAGGCCCTCCCCCAACAAGGCAATCGTGGGCGCGAATGCCTTCGCGCACGAGTCCGGCATTCATCAACACGGAATGCTCGCCAACCCGCTCTGCTACGAGATTATGACGCCGTCGCTGGTGGGCGTTGCACACACGCATCTGGTGCTGGGCAAGCATTCCGGGCGCGCAGCGCTGCGGCACAGGCTGGAACAGCTCGGCTTTACGCTCACACGTGAAGAGTTGCAGCAGACGTACTACCGCTTTGTAGCCTTAGCCGACCGCAAGAAGAACATCTACGACCAGGACCTGGTCAAGATTCTCCCCGAAACGATTCGCGAGAATCGCCGGGAGCCGGTTGCGGAGTTGGATTAGTTTTCGTTCAGCAGTTGCAAACCACAAATCGAAACACAACCAGAGAAGTGGAAACCGATGAAGCTGAAAATTTTAGTTACGGCCGGCGATGGCATTGGCCCCGAAGTCACGAACGAAGCCGTTGCGGTGCTGAAGGATGTGGCTGCGGCGGGCGGACACAAGTTTGCGTTTGACGCCAAGCGCATCGGCGGCGTGGCGATTGTGAACGATGGCACCCCGCTGCCCGAAGATACGCTGAAGACCGCGCTCGCGAGCGATGCCGTGCTGCTCGGCGCGGTGGGAGGCAACGAATTCAATTCTCTGCCTCCGGATAAGCGCCCGGAAGCGGGTCTGTTGAAGATTCGCGCAGAGTTGGGCGGGTTTGCGAATCTGCGCCCCGCCTTTGCCTTCAAGGAGCTTGCGGTCAACAGCCCGTTGCGCCCTGAAATTATTGACGGCGCGGACATTCTCTTCGTGCGCGAGCTGCTCGGTGGGCTTTACTTCGGCCAGCCCCGCGAGTGGAATAAGACCACCGGCGAAAGCTGGAACACGATGCGCTACACGAAGAACGAAGTGGCGCGCGTTGCTCGCATCGCTTTCAAGCTGGCGCAGGGGCGGCGCAAGAAGCTGACCAGCGTGGACAAGGCCAACGTGCTCGAAGTCTCGCAGCTCTGGCGCGCAACGGTGAATGAAATCGCAGCGGAGTTTCCCGACGTGACGGTAGAGCACCAGTATGTGGACGCGATGGCGATGCACCTGATGAACCAGCCGCGCAACTACGACGTGGTTCTCACCGAGAACCTCTTCGGCGATATTTTGTCCGATGAGTCAGCGGTGATTACCGGCTCGCTGGGAATGCTGCCCTCGGCGACGATTGGCGGCAAGGTGAATTTGTATGAGCCGGTTCACGGCTCCGCGCCGGACATTGCCGGCAAGGGCTTGGCGAATCCTCTGGGTGCGATCCTGACCGGTGCGCTGATTCTGCGCCACTCGGCAGGGCTTGAAGCGGAAGCCACGGCCATTGAATCATCGGTTCGCAAAGTGCTGGAGCTGGGTTTCCGCACGCCCGATTTGGCGCGGTCGAATCCACAGGGTTTCACCGTGCTCTCGACGACAGAGATGGGTGCCAAAGTGCGCGAGACCGTGAAGGCCGCGCTCGTGAACGCGTAATCCATTTGAGGAACGCAAAGCAAGTTTTGAGGGATAAAGATGAGTTCCGAACCAAAAACATTATTTGAGAAGGTGTGGGAGCAGCACGTCGTCGTTGAGCCGCAGGGCGAGCCGACGATTCTCTACATCGACCTGCAACTGGTGCATGAAGTTACTTCGCCGCAGGCCTTTGAAGGGCTGCGACTCGCGGGCCGCAAGGTTCGCCGGCCGGATCGCACCATTGCCACAATTGACCACAATGTGCCGACGACGCTCGAAGGCCGGCTTAACATCGTGGACCAGATTGCGGCTACGCAGATTGCCACGCTGCGCAAGAACTGCGCGGAGTTCGGCGTTGAGCTTTACGACGTGGACTCGCACAATCAAGGCATCGTGCACGTCATTGGGCCGGAGCTTGGCATTACCAAGCCGGGCATGACGATTGTCTGCGGCGACTCGCACACTTCCACGCACGGAGCGTTCGGCGCGCTGGCTTTCGGCATTGGCACCAGCGAAGTGGAGCACGTGCTGGCCACGCAGACGCTGCCGCAGGGCAAGCCCAAGACCTTCCGCATCTCGGTCGAAGGCGAGCTTCCGATGGGCGTGACGGCTAAGGACATCATTCTCGCCATCATCGGCAAGATCGGCACCGACGGCGCGACGGGCTACGTAATCGAGTATGCGGGCTCGGCGATTCGCGCGCTCTCGATGGAAGGCCGCATGACGGTCTGCAACATGAGCATCGAGGCCGGCGCGCGTGGCGGCATGATTGCTCCCGACGAGAAGACCTTCGCGTATCTCAAGGGCCGGCGCTTTGCTCCGCAGGACGCGGAGTGGGAGCAGGCCGTTACCGAGTGGAGCAAGCTGCCCACCGACGATGGCGCAAAGTTCGACCGCGAGCTGGCGATTGACGCGGCTGCGCTGGTTCCCTATATAAGCTGGGGCACGAGCCCGGGCATGGTGGCTCCGGTTACGTCCGCAGTTCCCGACCCTGCCGCTACTACCGATGAGCTCGACCGCAAGTCCTTCGAGCGGGCGCTCGACTACATGGCTCTGAAGGCCGGCACACCTCTGACGGAGATCGCAATCGACCGCGTATTTATTGGTTCCTGCACCAACGGCCGCATTGAAGATCTGCGCGCCGCGGCAAAGATCATCGCGGGCCACAAGGTTTCCACGCATGTGAGTGCAATGGTGGTTCCCGGCTCGCAGCTTGTAAAAGCGCAGGCTGAGCAGGAGGGTCTCGACACGATTTTCAAGGAAGCCGGTTTTGACTGGCGCGAGCCGGGCTGCTCGATGTGCCTGGGCATGAACCCCGACATCCTTTCGCCGGGCGAGCGCTGCGCTTCCACCAGCAACCGCAATTTCGAGGGCCGGCAGGGACGCGGTGGACGCACGCACCTGGTTTCGCCCGAGATGGCCGCGGCAGCCGCGATTGCCGGACACTTTGTTGACATTCGCAACTGGCCCGCGAAGGAATCCGTTCGCGAGGAGGTAACCGCCTAAATGCAACCGTTCAAAACACTCACCTCTCTTGCGGCGCCGCTTAGCCGCACCAATGTCGATACGGACCAGATCATTCCGAAGCAATTTTTGAAGCGCATCGAGCGCACCGGCTACGGCGACTTTCTCTTCTTCGACTGGCGGAAGACGCCGTCGGGCGAGCAGGACCCAACCTTCGTCACCAACAACCCGCGCTACAAGGGCGCGCAGATTCTCGTGGCTGGCAAAAACTTCGGCTGCGGCTCCAGCCGCGAGCACGCCGCATGGGCGCTGAGCGACTTTGGCTTCCGTTGCGTGATCGCGCCTACCTTTGCCGACATCTTTTTCTC
>JAATFM010000065.1 GCA_015655195.1 Terriglobales bacterium | reverse complement strand
GCGCGCGGTGGCAGCCCGCGACCATCGCAATCGGTTAATACATCCTGCAGATGCACTGGAGCATAGTGCGCAGTGAGAAACTTCAATGCCGATTCGAACTTCTTCGAGCTAACGCTCACATTGATGCCAGCCGTAAATGGCGATTGTGCGTCCGAGATGTTATGGAAAACGACGCAACGCAGCGAGTAAGAACGGCCCAGAATGCGCGCGGCTCCAAAGCGGCCAGGCATGCGCCAGAATGCACTCGCCGCCATAGTTATCGCGGCCCGCCGAACCCCTCTATACGACAACTTGTTCTTTCTCCACAAACGTTCGTTGCCATAGCTCCAGACTGAGCAGGGAGAATATGGTCTTTGAGCAATCGCTGCCATTTGAGTTGGCCCGAAGCAATGACTCGATGGCAGCCTTGCTGAAATAACCTCTGTCGATTGTCCGGCTGTCCATCAACACACTCCAGACCATTTCCTTGAGATCGTTCCGCAGCCAAGACTCATAGGGCACCGGAAAGCCAGCCTTTTTCCGGTTGAGGATTTCCTTGGGAACTCTCCTCGATAACGCTTTCTTGAGAATGAACTTCGTAGTGAACCCATGAAGCTTGAAACTTTGCGGCAGCGATGCCGCAAACTCCAGTACCTTGTGGTCGAGCAGCGGTACACGAAGTTCAATTGAGTTGGCCATCGTCATCTTGTCCGCCTTAATCAGCAAGTCGTCAGGCAGCCACGTCTTGGTATCTATATAGAGCATCGCGTCGAGCGGACCGTGGCCGCGCACGCGTGCCTGCAAAGCGCGCACCGGTTCAAGGCTGTGCTCGCGGTCAACCGTTTCTCGGAAGCTTGCGGAATACATGCTGCCCAGCCCGTTGCCCGTATTGCGATAAGGGTTCGAGGTCCGGCCATAGTAATAGTCCGGGAAACGATCGTTCATCAAGGGCGCATACTTCGCAAAACGAGACTCGTCGAAGAGCGAATTTGCCAGGGACATTCCCCCGGCAAGTACGCCGTTCAGCAAAGGTCCGCCGCGCTTGGCGCGCTCAAGCCAAACCAGGTTCCGATAGTTGCTATATCCTGCGAAGGCCTCATCCCCGCCTTCTCCGGAGAGAAGTACCGTAACATGATCGCGAGCCAATTTCGAGACGTAATAGAGCGCGAAGGCCGGCGGCTCGCATACGGGCTCTTCCATATGCCAAATGTAGCTGGGCATGAAGGCCGCGAAATCCTCGGCCGAAATTGTCATTTCGTAATGCTCGGTCCCGAACCTCTCCGCAGCCAGCTTCGCGTAAGGTCTTTCGTCGGCCACCGCTTCCCCGGAAAAGCCTACCGTGAAAGTGCTGATCTTCTTATCAGTCTGGTCTACGGCCAGGCTCAGCAAGCCCGTCGAATCTACTCCCCCGCTCAGAAGAACTCCAACCGGCACGTCGGCGATCATGTGCAGGTTGACAGTCTCAGACAGCAGATCGAGGAGTTCGGCCTCGGCCTGTTCGATGCTCTTGCCTTGCGATGGCTCCGTGAACTGTAGATCCCAATACTGCCGGATCGTCGGCTGACCATCCTTGATCAGAAGATAGTGTCCCGGCGCAAGTTTCTGGATTCCCTTGAGCAATGTTGCTTCACCAGGAACATAGAGGAAGGTCAGAAATCTGTCGATGAGCTCAGGGTCCATCTGCCGTTCAACTGACGGATCGGCAAGGATGGCCTTGATCTCGGACGCAAACACCAGGGATGCGTTTGTCAGATGATAATAAAGCGGCTTTATTCCGACCCGATCTCTTGCCAGCAGCATGGTCCGGGCATTCCGGTCCCAGATCGCGAAGCTGAACATTCCCCGCAGCTTCTCCAAACACGCTACGCCAAATTCCTCATATAGATGAACGATCACCTCTGTATCGGACCGCGTCTTGAACACATGCCCTTTGCTCAGCAGAAAGGCGCGCAGCTCCTGATAGTTGTAAATCTCTCCATTAAAGACAATCCAGATCGAATCATCCTCATTGGAAAGCGGCTGGTGGCCGCTGTGGAGGTCGATGATGGAAAGCCGGCGAAATCCCAAGCCAACCGGTCCCGCGACATAATACCCCTCGTCGTCGGGCCCCCTATGGCGGATCGTATCTGCCATAGCTCTCACGAGCGTCGGAGAGACCCTCGCTTCGTTGTCAAACACGAGTTTTCCGCAGATTCCGCACATGTCTTGTCTACCACTCAGCCAATCCGAAGCTTACTTCCAGATCGTTTGCATCCCACAAAGTCGTCTTAGCTGCTGACCGCGTATGTATGCGAAATACGACCGGTCTTTGAGGCGGGGGGGGCGGGTAATATGAGCTTTGAGAAATCCATACATGATTCCGATAGCTCCAACGATGCGCGGTTTCTGACTTAGACGGCGCACGCAACTGGCTGCGACAAAGAGCGGATGATAGCCGGAAACATAACATGCCACTCCATGTTTCACTCTGTCGCGGAACAACCCTTCTTCGGTGCCGGTAAATCTATGATGAAAGAGCTGCAGGTCGGTGAAGGCATATGTCTTCCAACCCATCATGTTGGCTTTTACTTCGTCGATCGTGTCCCAGCCCGGCGCTCGCCAAAGACCCCCAATCACTTCCCAACAGGATCTTTTGTAAATCTTGGTTGCACCTCGCACATGGAACCGGGGGTTCGCCTCGACTTTCAGTTTCCCTGCAATGTCGTGATGAATTTCGCCGCCCCCGATTCCCAGCTTGGGGTCGCGGCGAAAGTAGTCGAAGCACCTCTCGAAGTAATCCGGAGCAAAGCTCAGATCTCCGTCGAGCTTCACGAGAAAGTCCCAATCCTTGCACTCGATTGAGTCGTAGCCATCGTAAAACGCCTCCATCACGCCGCCGCCTGATTTCCGGAACCCTCGATTCGACCGGTGCAGCACATGGATCCATGGATACTGTGCGGCATATCGGTCGGCAATTTCGCCGGTGCGGTCGCTGGAGCCGTCGTCGACGATCACCCATTCTGCAGGCGCGATTGTCTGGCAAAGCACGGACTCGATGGTGGATTCAATGAATCTCTCCTCGTCCCGCGCAGGAGTAACGATGATGTATTTCGGATTCATTACATGGCCTTCGCTGGTGCGTTATCCAAGGTGCATTCGTTCTGTTTACCGCAATCGAGCGCAGGCGCTGTGGCATCGGGCATTTTCTGCCCGACGATTCAGCGTGCCGGGCGGCCCGGGTGGATAGGATTCAGCCGATAGCGTAACGACGCCCGCAGACGCCAGCCTGCGAAAATCACCACTACAAGCAGGAGAAGCAGGCACGCAATAACCTGCACCGGAGTCAGCGCGTGCTCGTTGTAGAAACGAATCATCGCGAGCCCGGCGCTGGACTTCGCCAGGTAAATATCCCGGAAGTCCGATCCCATTCGGAGCAGGTAAACGATAGCGGAGTCATGCGCCGGATCGATCGAACCCAATCGAAAATCATTCACATATTGGATCGCCACGCAACTTGTACTGCCCGGCGAAACCGGCACTCCGAGACGGATGTTACCGTCTTGAAAAGTGTATGGATGGACTCTGCCGTCTACGGTAACCGAGCCGATCTTTTGGCCGCCGCTCTCCTGCTTCTGGATGTAATAGGTCAGGTTTCGACCGGTTGGGTTCTCCAGGCAGATATGGTTCGAAAATGCCAGCACGTCGTAATTGGAATCGTCCCTGAGCCTTATGACATAAAGATGTCTGACGATCTCTCCCAACCCGCGCCACTCCGTCGTTGGTTCAAGTCTGTTCACCGTGTCGGCTACGGGATCGAAAGCGTCGATGCCCTTCGCGAAAAGGTCGGAGTGATCATAGAAAAACAGCGGATTGCCGAGAAATTGATTGATCGCGACATATGCTTCAGGAACTCCCACTCCCGCGGAGTATCGGCTGATGCTCGGAAATCCATCAAACGCCAGAGTGACGGGCCGGAGAACATCTGACGCGCTCGCGGATCTCGTAGAACTCTGAGGGATATTGGAGGCATTGACGGTCGCCCAATAGTTGTAAGTCTTGAGTGCCCCCAGCGTCTGCTCCGGAGCGATGCTGTGCGGAAATATCATCACATTGTCGTACGAAATCCCAGTGAGCGTCCGGAATCGTTCCATCCTGGCTAGCGACTGCTTCATATCGCCGACTTGAAGAGCCAGGGGTTTGCTTCCATAGTCCGTGAACTCTTTATGATCGTGATCATTTCCATGAACTGTGATCGAGAATTTATCCGGATGATCTCGGAATAGCGATGCGACCTCGGGCTGGCTGCGTTCATAGTTCCAGGGAATGAAAGCTATCGTAGTGTGAAAGCGATGCTTCTCCATCTCCCCGAGTAGGCCATCGTAATCGACATATCCGTATGGCTCGCGCAACCAAGGATCGTCGATGGTGAAGTTCGCATAGTAATGGAGTGAATGCCAGCCCCGTTCGCCGGCGCAATACTTTGCAAACATCATTTCCGGAGTGGTTCTGAAAAAGACACCCACAACGTCCGGATCCTTGGAGCCCCCCCCTTCTTCCGGCGCCGCACCAGCCAGAAAGACGGTCTGCTGACCAATCTTGCTCTCGCTGAACAAAGGTAGTGTCTTGCCACCGATGCCCAGGCTTTCAATGCGAAGGGCTCCTCCATCGTCATCCAGCACAGAATAGAAAGCATTCCGGACGGGAGACGGAACATCGAGGCCGGCTAACTGTCCAGTTACTCGGTCGACCCTGCCAAATATGTACCGCGATTCGGGAGAACTTTCGATCCTTATGCATTGAGTCACCTTGCCACCGGACCAGGCTTTTAAAAGTTCCGGGCTCAGATTAGGCCCAATGCCTAGAATCATCAGCGGAATATCGCCGCCTGCACGATGATTCAGAAATCTCAGCAAAGCGCCTTCGTCCACCGACGACAACGCAGCCGCATCGATGACAACGCCAACCGTTTCCTTTGCCTCGATCGCCGTTTGAATCGAGAATTTGTCTGCGTCCGAACTAAGCGTGACATCTCGAAGATGAAGTCCGTAAAAGCCGGCCGCTGTTTGCAACCCCTCCAATTCTGCCGGCGCTATGCGATTCGAATGAATGACAACCAAATCGGACCCATAGCAGCAGGAGGCCGACCAAAACATCGTAAGGAGGAATGCCGATGTCAAAAATAAAACACGCATAGCGGCTTTATAAAACGGAATCATGAACTGTTCTCTTCAATGCCTGGCACAACTTGGCGCAGGCTGGCTAGGCTTGCAATGCCGTACTATAGGCCTCGAGAAGAACCGCCTTCTCATTCTCCCAGTTCAGGCTTTCTTCGATCCGTTTGCGGCCGCAGCTACCGAGCGTCTCGCGAAGCTCCCGGGAATCCAGCAGACGGATGATCTGATTGGCGAAATCGACTGGATCGTTGGGCTGTGCGTATAGCGCCGCGGATCCCGCTGAACGCCTGCCCTCCTTCAAATCGAAGAGCACTACGGGAAGTCCGAATGCCATGTACTCGAATATCTTGATCATCGTCGAGTTATCGTTCATCGAAGTTTTTGGGTCAGGCGACACACCAATGTCTGCGTTGGACAAATAATCGACTACCTCATCGTGAGTAACTTGCCCCGTAAATGTAACGAAGGGATCGAGATTCTTTTCGGCCACGATCGAGCGAAGCTCGGGTAGCACTGTACCGCCACCGACCAGAATGAACCGCACGTCTTGCCGTCCCTCGTGTGTAACAATGTGCTCGACAGACTCAAGCAGGATGTCCAAGCCATCCTGGCGTCCCATAAAGCCCACATATACAACCTGCAACTGCACTCCGGGGCTCAGGTTCGTACGTGCAGGCGCCGGACGCAGTCTCTTCAAGTCGGGGCAGTTCCTGACAACAAACACGCGCTCCGGAATCTTACCCCCGCGCAGCACTGCGATTTCTTTGAACGACTCATTGGTGGCGATAGAGACGCTGGCGGCTCGAAACGAGCACTTTTCTACAAAGCGCGTAAGTGAGGCAAGCAACGGGCTATGCCTCCTGAATTTAGCCTCCAGAAGCTCGGGGGCCAAATCGTGATGATCGAATATGAAACGCACACCAAAAGGCCGCAAAAGCAGTGCAAGCAGAAATATCGTATCCGGAGGGTTGCACCCCTGTAAGATCCGAAATCTGGTGCGGCTGAAGACCTTTAGCACCAGGTAAAGCTCTGCTGCCAACGCCATCCCGTATTCGAGCAGGTAGCCGACCATCGAAGAAGCATCCCACGAGCGATGGCGGTAAATATGAACTCCTTCCAGCATCTCGTAGCTTGCCGTATGAGCGGTTTTTCCTCTCGGACAGATTACGGAAACAACATAGCCCGCATCGCGCAACGCCCGCGCCTCACTCCAAACACGTCTATCGAGAGGCACCGGAAGATTTTCTACAACGATACAGACCGAAGTCGTCTGGACCTTCGTGATACCCCCTGGCTGCCGGCCAACGGAATCCATGCTCACCATCAAATTAGGTCCTGACATCTGTCGGTTCCGCCTGCTGAGCGCAGCCGGGATCCCTCGTGCCGGAAGGATGCCATCGGCAACTTACCTGGTCTATGCATAGCCCGTTGATCTACCCTATAGCTCACAAACTTCATGCGCGCGCCGCCAGCTCGGTTGAAAGCGCACTGTCGGCCACCCCATCAAATCGCACAACTTCCTCGACCACTCTCTTCTGCTGCATGGCAGTCAGCCCCGGAAACATCGGCAGCGAAAGAACCTCCTCCGCCGCGCATTCCGCAACTGGAAAATCGCCTTGCTTATAACCGGCCGACCGGTAGGCATCTTGCAGATGTAGAGGGATCGGGTAGTGAATGCCCGTACCGACTCCCGAATTAGCCAGATGTTCCTGAAGCTTCTTTCGTTCGGCTGTACGAATTACATATAAGTGATAAACGGAACGAGACCAGGATGGTTCGCATGGTAGCGTGCACTCCAGTCCTCTTCCGTCGAAAAGCTCGTGGTAACGTACGGCGGCATCGCGGCGCTGACGATTCCATTCCGCAAGAAAGCGAAGCTTGACCTGTAAAATCCCCGCCTGAATCGCGTCAAGCCGCCCGTTGTATCCTTCGATGCCATGATGGTACTTGCGAGACTGGCCATGATCGCGCAGCATCCTGATCTGTTGCGCGACGACGTCATCGCTCGTAGTAACCGCCCCCGCCTCACCGCACGCTCCAAGATTCTTGCCCGGATAGAAGCTGAACGCAGCCGCCTTCCCCATGGAGCCAGCTTTCATCCAACGCTCAAACCTTTTGGAGAAGTATTCAGCGCCGTGTGCCTGGCAAGCATCCTCGATAATAATCAGGCCATACTGATCAGCAAGTTCGAGAATCGCATCCATATCCGCCATTTGGCCGTAAAGATGCACCGGAACGACTGCTGTTACTGGCCGGCCATTCCGAAGGCTGATGAGCTTTCCTGACTTCTCTCGCGTACACTGTGTTTCGAGAAACTGCTGAAGCTTCTCAGCCGATATGTTATAAGTCCGCTCATCAATATCGACAAACTCTGGCATAGCCCCGGCTTGCGATATAGCCTCAGTAGTGGCAATAAATGTATGAGGCACAGTAACCACGACATCGCCAGCCTGTATTCCGCAAGCCACCAATGCAAACCGGAGAGCGTCCGTTCCGCTGCTGACGGCCACGGAGTGCTTCGTGTTACAAAATGCGGCGAATGAGCTCTCGAACTCTTCCACTCGGGAGCCGCCAATAAACTCCGCCCTACTCAGCGCCGTCCTGAATACCGAGACGAGCTCCTCCTCTAGTTCTACATGGGGAGCAACCAGATCCAAGAATGGAATATCACTCATTGTCGGCACTTCGATCCTCCGTGTGGCTTTGAATGTAACGCAGTACTCTGGCCGGGTTGCCGGCGACAATCGAGTTAGCTGGGACGCTCTTGGTGACTACGCTGCCGGCGCCTATTATGGCATTTTGACCAATGCTGATATTACAAAGAATCGTTGCGCCTGAGCCGATTGAAGCACCATTTCCAATGACCGTGGGAAGAACCGCCCAGTCTGCTTCGGTCTGCAAAGATCCATCGGTGCTCGTGGCGCGAGGGTACATGTCGTTCGTAAACGTCACTCCATGGCCAATAAAAACATTGTCCTCAATGACCACACCCTCGCAAATAAACGTGTGGCTGGAAATCTTGCATCGTTTGCCGACAACTGCATTCCGCTGAATCTCTACGAAGGCGCCGATCTTCGTGTCATCGCCGATCTCGCATCCATACAGGTTGATGAATTTGGACAGGCGCACATTCGCGCCTAACTTTACGTCCTCTGAAATGCAATTCCACGGGTTCACAGGTAGACCAGCGCTCCTCGCTTATTCAGGGAATTCGTAGCTGCCTCCAGCATCCTCACGACGCGCAGCCCTGCTTGCCCATCGTTGTGCGGAGTCTGACCACTGGAGACGCAACTCACAAAGTAGGACAATTCTTCCCGAAGCGCCTCGACTTGCTCCAGTTGCGGAGCCCACATATCTCCCGACCGATAACTTACCAGAAGGTCGTATACTCCTTCTCGGCTCGTGATTTGCACACCTTTGTCATATAACTTGACTTTCTCGTCGGCCTCAAGATCATTCCAGACCAGCATTCGTTTCTCTCCGCCGATAAGCGTCGTCCTCACTTTTACGGGCGAGAGCCAGTTGACATTGATGTGCGCGATCACCTTCTGTGGGAAATAGAGGGTCATGAAGGCAACGTCCTCATGACCGTTCAAATGTCCCTCGCCCGTCGCGACAATCGCCTCCGGATTCGCCTTGATAAGGTAATCCATAATTGACAGGTCATGTGGGGCAAGATCCCATAGGACATTGATGTCATGCTGAAAGAGGCCAAGGTTTACACGAGTGGAGTCATAATAATAGAGGTTCCCCAAGGCGCCTTCTTCGATAAGTCCGGCGATCCTTTTCACCGCTCCGGTAAATAGGAACGTGTGATCGACCATAATCGTCAGGTTCTTTTGCAGGGCCAGATTAACCAGCTCTTCGCCTTGTGCCGCTGTACTCGTGAATGGTTTTTCGACAAAGACATGTTTGCCATTCTCGAGAGCCGCCTTTGCCAGCTCATAGTGAGTCCAGACCGGAGAGATAACTGCGATAGCATCAATTTCCGGAGACGTGATGACCTCAAAAGCATTTGCGGTCACCTTGATGCCTGGATATGCCTTTTGCGCACGAACCCGTGCAGCAGGACTTATCTCTGCGATTGCGCATACCTGCGAGCCTTCCAGGCTCACCAGGTTTCGTACAATATTTGGGCCCCAGTAGCCGTAGCCAATTACGCCGAAGTTCATAATGCTGTTCGCTTTCGAGGATGCCGCCGATTCCGAATCTCAACCAACGGAAGGCGCGGTCAACCTATCAGATCAAATAAGTGCTGAGAATATCCCGTGGTGAGGTTAATCAGTGAGCTTAGTACGCACCGGAGCCCCGTATCACTGCAAGAGGCGTGCGCACGAGAATTCTAAGGTCGAGCCATAGCGTCCACGACATGGCATAACGAAGATCCAATCGCACCATTTCGTCGAACTTTACGCTGCTGCGCCCCATGACCTGCCAAAGCCCTGTGATTCCAGGCTTCACATCCAACAGCCGGCGACGGTGCCATGTCTGGTAAGCTGCAAGCTCGTATGGAATAGGCGGCCGAGGCCCGACGAGCGACATATCCCCCAGAAGAACGTTTAAGAGTTGCGGCAATTCGTCCAGGCTGGACCTGCGAAGAAAGCCGCCGAGAGGTGTGATCCTTTTGTCGTTTGTAAGTTTGTATACCTGCTTGGCGTTCCCATTGGATGATTCGTCACCGGGCTTGCGCGCAATTAACTGTGCGACGAACTCCTTATGCACACTGTTATCGCTATTCGCATACATCGAGCGAAACTTGAGAAAGGTAAAACATTGTCCGTATTGTCCAACGCGTCTTTGCCGAAAGAATATGGGGCCTTTAGACGACATCCTGACTGCCAGTGCGATCAGCAGAAACACAGGCGAGCACAAGATAAGGAACAATGCACTCCCAAGAATGTCGATTGCCCGTTTAACCATCAAACGCGGCAGGCGTTCTCGATTGTTGTTTAGCAAATCAGGATATAGGTTGGGATTGTTCTGGCGGCAGGGCTTGTCCGAATCCCAATCATCCGGAAAAAAATGGCATGAAATGGTGACTGCCTCGAATTGTTCCGCAGCCATCTCGCCTTGCAATGCAGAACTGACCTTACCGACAATCGCCTCTGTGACAGACTGCTTGTCACATCCGACCAACCCTGTGAACATGGCCCCAACCACTGCCCGCTCTTTGTACCATCCGACCACATCGGTATCCCTGGTGGATGCCATTAAGACCGAGAGAATGCAATCGAACGCCTTACCGGCTTCGTCCTGCCTTCCTTTATTTGTTATTTCCAAAAGCATCAGCAGAAATGGCGCCATCGTACGCTCTGTTCGCTTGCGCTCGACGGCTATCATCTGCCTGAAGGCGTCAATGTCGAGAGCCTTCCGTTCGCCAGAGGAAACAGGCTCAGCCTGCGGGCTGGTCATAGTTGAAGATTGAGTCTCACCGCGCATAGTCAACACTCGCTATCCTCGGATTCTTTGCTTTCCCGATTCATTGCACAGCGAATTGCGGGCTAACGATTGATCTAATCAGACCAGCCACGTCCATCCGCTTCGCACATTCGGTTATAAGAGAGCAGCCCCGGCAGAGATGTTATAACGTCTCTTGCTGGCTGATATTGTCCTGAGATTTTTGCTTTATCTATGGAATTGCGCCGATGGCCCAGTGGTTTCGCTATGCGACGCTTGAGGACTTGTAGTAGTAGTTGCTGTAAACCGTGCTTTTGGAGCAATTCAATAAGGCCCCGATTAACTTCCTGGAGTCCAGCGCATTGACTCCCGCCACGAGCTGCTTTTTTTCAGTGATTCCGCGGCGTGTAACGAAGAGGATACCGTCTATCATTCTTGTCCAGACACTTGTGTCTGCCAGAGGCAGGATGGGCGGAGAGTCTACGATAATCCAATCGAATGTCTTGGACAGTTCATCCATCAATAAAGGCAGTCTGGCTGATTGAAGCAACCGCAGCGGATCCGCGGGGCCTCGCCCAGCCGGCAGTATCCAGAGATCGGCCTCTTTGAGGTGATAGACGCTTGCACGCAGATCGTTTGCCCCCTGCAACCACTCACAGATACCCGGTGCATGTCCCAACTCGAACATTTGCGCAAGTGAGGGCTTGCGCAAATCCCCTTCGACCAGCAACACTCTTTCTCCGCTGTTATGAGAAAGGGCACAGGCGAGATTGGCTGCCATCGTGCTCTTCCCTTCTTGTGGAGTTGAGCTGGTAATGAGAACTTTCTTCAGAGGGCGTGTCTGACGAAGATCTCTCAGACGCACTCCCAAAAGCCGAAAGGCCTCCGCCGGAGCACTCTCTTTATCCGTAAGCGATACCAGCCTGCTGTTGGGAGAAATCGTGGCAGAGAGCGACTGGAACTGGTTCAGTGCATTCGATCGTTCATCATAGGATGGGCGCTGGGCTGTTGCAGATTGGTCGAAAGTGTCAGCAGCAGCGGGTGCCGTCTCTTTGTCAAAAGGCATATTACCCGCCCCGTCATTTTCCGGGTCGTGCCGATCAAGCAAAGCGACGCAGGCCCGATTTGCGGCAGTCTGACTCTCAACGTGGCGCAGAAGTTCAGTCGCCTCCGCCTGCACTATCGGATTGTTTCCAGCGCGTTCTGTTTCCGATCTAAGTAGCGCGTCGAATATCTGGCTCATGTATGCTCTCGTCGGCAGCTATGCGTGTGTTCCGCTCATATCGCCAGATGTCGGTTGTTGTAATGCTGCGTGCAGGTCGAGCAAGATGCCGGATACCTGCTCCGGGCCCATTTTTCCTTGGCCCTTCGTAGCTGTGTCTTCAGGCTGGCAAAATCCATTCAAGCGAAACTCGGCGGCAATTTTCTCCACGATTTCGACTGTTGGATGGGGTAACCGCCTGGCATAAGCAGTGATGAGTGCATTTTCACAGATCGTATTGATCAGGCGCGGAAATCCCTGGGAACAACGATGTACTGCTTCAACAACAGAGGGCGAGAAAATCTGAGTCGATGTCGAGCCCGCTCCTGCAATCTGCAAGCGCTTCTCGATATATCTCTGTGTCTCTTCAGCACTCAGGGGAAGAAGCTGCGTGCGAAGGGCAATTCTCTGCTTGAGTTGCCGAAGCCCGACAGAGTCCAGTTTTTCATCAAGCTCAGGTTGCCCGACCAGCATAATCTGTAGCAGTTTCTCGTCGGGCGTCTCCAGGTTTGACAGCAACCGTATCTCTTCAAGCGTATCGGCCGACAAGTGATGGGCTTCGTCCACGATAAGCACAGTGGTCAAGTCCCCTGTACCACGCGCAACGAGAAACTTATTGAGATCAAATAACAGCTCACTTTTGTTTTTGCCCGAAGCAGGAAGACCGAAATCGAAGAGAGTGTATTGCAGAAACTCCGTCGGAGACAGTGTGCTATTGAAGAGATACGCATAGGCTATGTCCTTGCTCTGCCCCAATAGCTGCAGCAGGCATCGCAGCAACAACGTCTTTCCGGTTCCCACCTCGCCCGTTACTACTACCAATCCCTTGTGACGCCGTACACCGTAATAAAGTGCAGCGAGCGCCTCATCATGGTGCTTCGTCGGAACAAAGCAGTTTGGGTCCGGGGTTAGTTCGAACGGGTTACGACTTAGTTTGAAGAAAGATTTGTACATTGTAAAAGGCCTAATCGTGCAGATAACTGACCGCAGAACCGGCCATGATGACAGAGATAACGAATGCCGCTGCAGCCCAACCCAACGCCATTTTCATTTTGGCGCGCCGCAAGTCAAGTGGAGTAACAATCTCGGGAACCTCCGAAATGATTGCTACCGGCAACAACTCTTGAATTTGCATTTCACTATGCAAGCGATCATCCGGGAATTCAAACACCACCACGACAAGAAGACCCAGGGCCACCCCTACACCCAATCCGGCCGCACACATTTTTAGACGATTTGGAAAATCCGGCTTCTGCGGCAAGCTGGGTGGATCAAGCATCGTAAACCGTTCGCCCGCCTGAATCTGCTCCATGCTCGTTGCCATCTGCGAGTCGTTTTCCTTCTTCAGCAGTTCGTTATAGTTCACTTGAGACTGCTCGTAGCCACGCGTAAGATCCGCCAGTTGTTGCTCGACCGCAGGTTCCGCGCTAAGGCGTCCCTGATACTCGTTAATTCTGGATTGCAAACCGCCAATCGCGCGCTCGCGATTGGCAATCTCCGTCTGATCGGCCTGCAACTGATTCTGGAGTTGCAGCAGCGGCGCATTTTGCACAGGATCAATCGTCTCGCGCGCATCGGCTTCGGCCTTGTGCTCTTTGCTGTCGGCTGCGCTCTTCAGGTTGGCAATTAGCCGCTCCCTCGTTTTTTCGGTCTTGGCAATCTCCTCTTTAGCCTCTCGAACTTCCGGGTACTGGTCCGTATATCGTGCGCTGAGATTTGCGAGCTTTGACCTTAACGCGTCAAGTTGCTGGTCAATTGCTGCCAAACCAGTAGGCGCGCCGCTCGCTGTTCGGGTTGTCCCCGGCGCTGCTCTGTATTGGGTGATCAGAGACTCCGAGTACACGCGATGCTGTTTTGCAGCATTCAGGGCATCCTGCTCGCTTTGCAACTGAGCCTGCAATCCACTGAGAATCTGAAGATTGGCTGCTTGCTGTGTCGGCAATTCGCCTTCGTGCGCCGACTGGAATGCCCGGACCTTAGCTTCCTGATCGGCCAGAGTCGACCGCGCCGTCGCGAGTTGATTCTTGATGAATTCCGTGGTCTCTTCGGATTCCTGCTCGCGGACTCTCGAGTTTTCATCAATGAAGAGTCCCGTCAACTCGCTCGTTACCTGCTGCGCGATATGAGGGTCCCGAGCCGAGTATGAGATCCGAAAGGCATTGAGCGCACCGCTCTGCGCATCGTGCACCAACTCGATATCGATATCTTTGCGCATCAATTCGACTTTTTCGTCGGGCGTGCGCACCTTGTGCCTGTCGTTATAAAGGTGCAGCTTATCAATGATCAGGAGAAGCCGTGTCCTGCTGAGAATCTGCTGCGTGATACTTTGCAATCTCGCTTGCAGATCGTCATTCACATTGGGTGCAACATATTCTTTGGGCATGGTCGGTTGCTCCACCAGAATCAGTGTGCCCGATTTGTAGCGCGCCGGAAGAACCCAGCTCGATCCCCAAACAAGGAGCCAGCCAAGAAATAGCGGCACCAAAAAGTGAACGTGACGGCGCCGAACTATGTCCAGATAGCGCCCGAGGTCAAATGGTTGAGTTTTCTCTTCTTCTTTTTCGGGCATTGTCATCTTCCCAGCGGCCGCGTGAATTGCCACCTCAGCGAGACCGTCTCGCGACCGCTGTCTGGATTATTGAAGATCGCAGCGATGCCGCCGTAACTCTGGTGCAGGTGGTCGTATGTGAAATTCAAACTGATGTGATTGCTGAATATATGCTCGACCGTCGCGGCCTCAGAGACCATGTGGCCTTGCTGTGCCGCGAAGAGTAGTGACGGTGTTACCGACTTATTGATGGAGTAATTCGCACTTACTCCCGCGGTCCAGGTGCGCGACACCTGCCTGCGCACGGAAGCGGCGGCACTGGTTGAAGTAGAGATTCCTTCCAATCCTCCACCCCCGGAGACCTCTCGCGAATAATTGGCGGAAACACTCGTACGAAGCACTTGCCAGCCCATGCTCCCCATGAACATGGGCGCCCACCCGCCGATTTCGGATGAAGAAGTTTCGGCCACTGCATAGTGTTGAACGCCGCCGGATGCTGAGATAGAGAAGTTACGCATCGGATAAATCGTATAAAAAGCATAGACAGCGTGTGTCTGCGTCTGACTTTCTATCTGTGCCGTACTCTGTGCATGTTCCGGGAAGGAGTGAATCCACGAATACTGGTAATTCGCACCAACATACTGCGTGCCGGAGATGCGGCGATTGTAGAAAGCCGAGCCACCGCGCTGATCCGAGTTATATAGGCCCGCGGCCTGGGCAGGATTCGGATAGCGCAGAGTCATCAGTGTTCCTGCCGCGCCGATCATTGCGCTTGGGCTGAGCTGCAAGGAAAACTGTGCATCGGTGGTATTGGTTAGAAGCTGTGCAAAGGGCGCGATAATTGTCGGACTCGTATTCGGCAGGGAACCAGAAATCGTCCCGCCGACAAAGGAAGCGGAGCTTTTTTGAAACGAATCGTTGGCGCTCACCGTCGCGTGCGGAGTCAGCCGGAACTGGTATGCCACAGTTGCGTTCTGATCTGTCTCGTCCAGGGAAGATGTCGGCCGATAGATCGTAAAGCCCGGACTATAACTGAACAGCCGGTGTTGCCTCTCCGTTGTCTGGTCGAAAGCAATTGTTGGCCGAATGGAATAAGTCCATTCGCCGATCGGACTCGCGCCACTGCCAGGGTACATATTGTCGATATACGACGTTTCGAGCGCCACCCCGCCACTGATGTAATTCGATTGCGCCTCGGACCCAGTCTCTTTCGGGTACGCCTTATCGCTCACCGGGGGCGGTGCTGTCATTTGCTGCTGATCGTCCGATGTGGCAGTGCCTTCTGTCGCGCTCGGCGCGGCCTGAGACCAGGAAGGAACAGCCGCACAGATCATCAGACCCAAATAAATCCATTTGAGCATAAACAACTCTCAAGGCACGATGACTGTGTCACGCGGTTTAAGCACGATGTTCTGGCTTACGTTTTTCCCCTTGACGTAATCCTGGTAATTGAAGGCGATTCTGGATTCGCCTCCGCTGGCATTCTGCCGAAGGATATAGATTGCTTTTTTCTTTGCGAAATCCCGGAATCCCCCTGCGGCTGCAATGGCGTCCACAATTGTTGTCGTAGCAATCAGCGGGTACGATCCAGGCTTTCCTACTTGCCCGAGAACGTTATATTTCTGGCTATTGATCTGCTGCACCATCACAGTCACTTGCGGCTCCGTGATGTAGCTCTGCAGCTTGGTGGAAATATTTTTTTCGAGCTGCAGGGGAGTTTGTCCTGCTGCGACGAGTTCTCCCACGAGCGGCAGAGAGATTTTCCCATCCGACCGTACCGTAAGAGTCCGGGAAAGGTCCGGTTCTTTCCATACATTGATCGCAAGCATGTCATCCGCGCCAATGACAAAGCTGTCGTCGTGCGGCTTGCCGTCGGATAGCGACGCGGACTTTGGAATACCCACTGCAGCCGTGGGAATCACTTCTCCGCTACCGGCCTGCGCAGGGGCAGGCGTCTGGCCTGCAAGGACACCGCAAAACAAGATCAGGGGAAGCGCTACACTTATTGTACGATTTGCCAGATTTTTCATACCGACTCGGCCCAAATGCCTAACCTCAGGGCAAGTTTCTCTCACGCCGCGAATCAACCGCTCACGAGACTAAGATTCTGCCGCTGACGATGAGGAAATGCTTGAGAAATGTCTACGATTTTCGTAAGTGGGATAGACGCTGCAGGGACATCTTTAGCAACGGTCTGCGCTCTCACAGGCTCGACATCGGTCGCATTCACCTCAACGGCCACGGCCTGTGCCAACATATCCACCGAAAGGACCAATCGAAAGAGATTCTTCTTGCGGGTCAGAATCCCTTCGACACCTTCCAGCGCACCGCGTATAACACGAACCCGATCTCCGCATTTCAGGAAAGGATGCGGTTCGACTCGATACGGCCCCTCGACCACTCTTCGAATGGCCGCGATTTCAAGCTCCGGAATGACTGCAATATGTTCGCCATGATAGAGCATCATATGAACGCCGGGAGTCGATACAACCTGTAATTTACGGTCGAGTCCTCCGCGCACAAACACATAGCAGGGAAACAAGGGCAGAGAAATCGTCTTCTTCCGATCTTTCCACGTACGCACAGAATCATACTGAGGCAGAAACACGTCGAAGCCTTTCAGCAACAGCATATCGGCCACTTTTTTCTCGTGCTGATGGCGAGTGTAAAGCGCCCACCAGGGAGAGTTCCCGCACATTTCGTTTCCGATATTCGGTAGTGACAACATCCTGCTTCGCCTCCCTATTCAGAGCGATTTCCCGAGATTACGTCAGCAAGGCATAGCTTCGCCCTGTGGGTCACAGACCCCTCTTTTTTTGAGTTCCTCGGATATCGAATCAATCCGTCGTACAGCGCTCTGGCGAAAAAATCGCACAGGCGCCGGGAACACATTTTTCAACATCGTTGAGCAGCCAGAAACGAACGATGCCATGTTCGCGTTAACTTCTCGAGCCTCTGGTCAATCTCGCTGATGCTTCGAACCACTTCATTCCATCGTCTCGTTTGTCCGAAAATACTCTCGGCCAGCACGACATCCAAATTCATCAATTCGGTCATCCAAGGAATGGATCACCGTAATCTTGGAAACCTTCTGTGGCGGCGTCGCCGCTCCAATCCCCCGGAATCGTTCGTACTGTAGGGATTGAACAGATCATTCCGTGTCAATCCCTCGCCCGCCCTATGCTGGTGCAAGTGACGCACAAGTTCGTCACATATCGCAGCCTCATTCCCAAGAACAATCACTCGCGCAATGCAATTTTCCAGCTCGAGTAAATTGCCTGGCCAATTCCACTGGTTCAACACAGCAAGAACTGACGGCGACAACTGCGGTACGCCCTTTCCCAGCCTCCTCGCAAGCTTCTGGGTAAAAAAATCCCAGAGTTGAGGAATGTCTTCCTTCCGCTCTCGCAACGCAGGCAGGCGAAGATATATGGCGTCAATGCAATAAAACAAATCCTTGCGAAAAGTCCCGACAGCAACTGCTTCCGCCAAATCGATAGTCGTCGCGCAAATGATCCTGACGTCCGCGTGTGGCTCGTCGCCCCTGTCCACCTGGAGATAACGGCCGGCTTGAAGCAAGTGGAGAAGCTTACTCTGCTGTGCCCAGGTCGTCTCGCCTATCTCATCAAGAAAGAGTGTGCCCCCATTTGCAATGTCAATCAGTCCCTGCTTGATGTCGCTTGTGCCCGGAAATACTCCAACCTCGTCCCCGAGCAGCGCACTCTCCAAAAACTCCACCGGGGTAGCGGAACAAGATAGCTTTACGAACGGCATATCCTGCCGGCTCGATCGGCTATGAAGATACCTCGCGACCAGATCTTTGCCCGTTCCGCACTCTCCTTCGAGAAGCACGGGGAGATCGTTATCAAGAACGCGCTCGATTTTTCCACGCACCTCCTGCATGGCATGCGTACTGCCAAAGATCACCGCATCACTGGGCAACTCTGCCAGATCTACCCGATACTCCTGTGGCAACTCAGCGGGCATAAAACCCCATCGATAAATGACTTTCCTGGCATTGTCATTTGCACGTTCGTCGCCAAAAAATGGCATTGGACGGCGAACTTCAATCAGGCGGTCTGGCAGCCGGTTCTATTGGAGTTATTGCCCATTTCTCAGAAAGGTGGGGGTCATTACAGAACATGGCTTTGCCGCAGTTGCGTTCAAGTCTGCAAAGCTTTGCACATTTCGTACAAGACGCTTGCACATTGCTGCATCATGGCCGGTTACTGTTCCTGGAAGCATTCCGGAAGCGAGGCCCGCACATAATCCGATGGGAGCCACTTGTCCAGAACAGGGTGTCGATCATACAAATAGAACTAAATGGTGCTATACAAGTTGATCGAAATTACACATAAGTACCCCGATTAGTAACATGAGACAGGTACCGACGTGCTAGACTTTCATCAGTTCAACTAAGTAAGACTACTAAGAGATCGCTTTAAAGCTTTGTGACTCGGTTGCCGATTAATAGATTTGAGGCAGGGCGATGTACGAGTCAGTCGGTTCTCCGAATCGAATCCTACCAATTTCTGACGTATTTCCAGCAAATGGTTATGCACGTCTTGAACGTTACCTGCCATGCAATCGCATATCGGGTGGGAAGTTCCATCCTCGATATTTTTCTTCGCTCCTGCTGATCCTGCTCTGCTGCTTATCCGTCACCCTATCCGGCTGCGGCGGCGGCGTAACACCGGCTTCGGGCCCCGCATCTGAGGGAACTTTTCAAGCATCCCCCATCGCTCTGAGTTTTGGTTCGGTAACAGTTGGCACGACAGCTACTGCCACAGTTGTGCTCGGGAACCTGAGCACAGCAGCAGTCGAAATTACCGCGCTCAGCGTTACAAATAAGTCCTTTTCCCTCATCGATCAGAGCAATCTGCCTATCACACTGAATGCTGGCAGCAGGTACACACTTAATGTGCAATTCGATCCCAGCGCAGTAGGGGCTGCAGACGGTACGCTGAACATCTCCAGCAATTCTTCTGCAGATCCGACCACGACCGTCGCCCTCAGCGGCACCGGCATAGCCCCCGCGCCGAGCGGCCTCTCCTGCGCCAACGGATCGATCACCGGGGCCGGAACCGACGTCTGCACCATCACGCTCAGCGCAGCCGCTCCCGCCGGCGGAGAACCCGTCACCCTCGCCAGCAGCAACAGCGCCGTCACCGTACCGCCCTCCGTAACCGTGGCCGCGGGAGCCACCGCCGCCAGCTTCACCGCTACCGTTACCGCCGTCGGCTCCGCACAGACCGCCACCCTCACCGCTACCGCCGGC
>JAATFM010000036.1 GCA_015655195.1 Terriglobales bacterium | reverse complement strand
TCCGACTTCATGCAACAGGACTTTACCTATGTCTCCCCCGAATTCGCCCGCGACTGGCTTGCCCGCGCCTCGGAGCTGGTCCAGAAGTATCACCCCGAGGTCGTTTACTTCGACTGGTGGGCCGGCCAGCCCGGCTACCGCCGCGAAATGACTGAATTCACGGCCTTTTACTACAACTACGCCGCCGCCCACAGCTTCCCCGCTGTCATCGACATCAAGATCGACGACCTGCCGTGGAAGGCCGGCGCTCGCGACTTCGAGCGCGGCGCGCAGGACCGCATCCTCGCCGACCATTGGCAGACCGATACCTCGATTTCCAACGCAAGCTGGGGCTATGTGGAGCACGACACCTACAAAACGCCCGAGGCCATCGTTCAGCAGCTCATCGACATCGTGAGCAAGAACGGCAGCCTTCTGCTCAACATCGGCCCCAAGTCCGACGGAACGATTCCCGACGAGGCCCAAACCACACTGCGCGAGATCGGCGCGTGGCTCAAAGTCAACGGAGAAGCGATCTACGGAACGACCCCTTGGAAAATCTTCGGCGAAGGCCCCACCCAGATCAAAGCCGGAACCTTCACCGATACCGACGCCAAACCCTACACGCCGGAAGATTTTCGCTTCACGGCCAAGGGATCGACCGTCTACGCCCTCGGCATGAGTTGCCCGGCCAAAGAAGGCGACAAGGCCGACAAGGCGGTGATTCATTCGCTTGGCCTGGCGCACGAAGGCTCATCGCTCCGGATTGGAAATGTAGAGCTATTAGGCTCAGGCGAAAAGGTGAGTTGGACCCAACGCGCCGATGCCCTCGAAGTCACACTCCCGTCAGGCGCAAGCTGTAAATACGCCTATACGCTCAAGCTGACACCCACAGCCAAATAGTCCGTTCCCCCCATAATGCCGGGTGCCCCAGGTCCCTGCCGTTGGGACCTGGGATAGCAAGAACCTACCCCAGCCGCTCAAAAATCCCCGCCGCACCCATGCCGCCGCCGACGCACATCGTTACCATGCCGTAGCGCGCCTTGCACCGCTCCATCTCGCCCAGCAGCGTCGTGGTCAACTTGGCTCCGGTGCAGCCGAGCGGGTGGCCGAGAGCGATGGCTCCGCCGTTGACGTTGACTTTTTCGGAATTGATGCCGAGTTCGCGGATCACCGCCAGCACCTGCGCCGCAAATGCCTCATTCAGCTCGATCAAATCAATCTGGTCGAGGGTCAGGCCCGCCGCTTTCAGCGCCTTGGGAATTGCGTAAATCGGCCCGACGCCCATCTCTTCCGGAAGGCAGCCCACAGCGGCATAGGAAACCAGCCGGGCCAGCGGCTTCAATCCCAACTCCCGCGCCCGCTCCGAATCCACCAGCACCACTGCCGCCGCTCCGTCCGAGGTCTGCGAGGAGTTGCCCGCCGTCACGCTGCCCTTTGCGTGGAAGGCGGGCTTGAGTTTGGCGAGCGCTTCGGCCGAGGTATCGGCGCGGGGGCCTTCGTCGGCGGAGAAAACAGTTTCCGTCACGATAGGCTTGCCGGGCTTGCTGCCGGGAACGGCAGTCATGACTTTTACCGGCACGATCTCCTCCGCGAACCGTCCCGCCGCCTGCGCCGCGAGGGCCTTTTTATGGCTGGCGAGCGCGAATTCGTCCTGATCGTCTCGGCTGATCTGATAGCCCTGCACCACACGCTCGGCGGTGAGGCCCATTGTGAGCAGCGAGGCCGGGTAATGCTCGGCCAGCCAGGGGTTCGGGCTGGGCTTGTTGCCGCCCAGCGGAACCAGGCTCATCGACTCCGCCCCGCCGGCGATCACGACGCGCTCGCCTCCCGTGCGAATCCGCATATCGGCAATCGCGATGGCTTCAAGGCCCGAAGAGCAGAGCCGGTTTACCGTGACGCCGGGGATTTCGACCGGCAGCCCGGCCCGCAGAGCCGCAAAGCGGGCGATATTGAAGCCGGCCTCGCCCTCCGGCTGCGCGCAGCCCAGAATCACGTCGCCTATTTCGGCCCGGTCCAGCGCAGGAATCCGCTCCAAAGCCCCGATCAATGCAGTGGCGGCAAGGTCGTCGGGGCGGGTGGTGGAAAGCGTGCCCTTCGGCGCACGGCCCACCGCGGTGCGAACTGCACTGACGATTACGACTTCGGGCATGGGAACTCCAGGGAGCAGGGATCAGAGAACAGGGATCGAAAACCTGCCTCCGCTGGCCCATTCATAGACGCCCGCAGCCCGCCCGGTCAAATCCGCCTTCGCGCCGGCTCGCAGTCCTCGCCTCTCGCCCCTCACACAAAATTTTCCCCGGAAACTTTGCATAGAAATTTGCCTGTTTGTGCAAACTGGAAGTAGCTGCTCTCCGGCCTTGCTCTGGCTCAACAGGCCAGACAGCGCGAGATCCGCAACAAAAAGTGTCATAAAGCAGCGTTTTGGCCGTCTCCCTGCACGTTTTAAAAACGGAAAAATCGCCACAAATAACAGAAACAAAACATCTTGCAAGACGTGAAAATGAAAAAATGCAGAAAGTCGAATTTTTCTGCACCAAAAGCAGTGCATTTCCATAATCCACAATTTCGGCACGAGCCCCAGCACTCCCTCGGCTCACCTTCGTCAAGAAAGAAAATTCCCGCATTACGGTACTCTGAGCCACCCTATTCCGGCAGAGGCAATTCGCTCCATGCGCCCCTCGCGTAGTAGCGGTAGACAGTGCGGCGGTCGATTGCCGAGTCAGCCAGCGCGTCGTGGTCGAGGGAGGCCGGGCGAGGTTCGAGGCCATTCTGCGCCTCGCGGACCCGCTTCGGCGAGGCCGGATCGATGGCCCAATTGAAACCCCACTCCGCGTGGCCGGGATGGAATTGCAGGCGGTCTGTCTCGGCTGCCGTTGCCAGCGTTACGGGCGTGGCAGAGTTGCTGGCGAAGAAGACCAGCAGCGAGACGCTGCTCTCGGCCGAGCCTCCGCCCACCGAACACAGTACCGCCCAATCCGCCGAGCCGGCCCTCTCGAAGCTGCCGCGAACGACATTCTCCGGTCCATGCGCCTCGTAGGTCTGCGGAATCAGGCAGCCGCGGCGGTCGAGGGCGGCAGCAACCGGCGCAGGCAGCTCCGGAAACGAGCTGACCGGCAGACGGCGGATTGTGTAGGGAACGGCACTGCCGCTGACGCTGATGCGGCCCGTAGTAACGAGGCGGCTGGCGCTGGCTCCCGGCGGCGCAGGCTGCTGAGCGGACAACGAAAGCGCGGCCAGAAGCAGCAACAGAAGCAGCAATCCGAATCCGCGACGAACAGGTGACATGAAGAGGTCTCAGCAGCACTCTATCCTTCGGCCGCCCGAACCGCAACCGGCAAGTCCTGCCGGAGCTTCTAGTTCCGCAACGGCTTGCCGGTTTTGAGAGTGTAGGCGATGCGATCCTGCGTTTTGCGCTCGCCGCAGAGGGAGAGGAAAGCCTCAAGCTCCAGGTCGAGCAGATACTGCTCGGAGACGGGCGTTCCCGGCGTGATGCGCCCGCCGGTGAGGATGTATGCCGCCCAGCGCGCCACTTTCTGGTCGTGCTCGGAGGCGTAGCCGGCTTCGCCCATGAGAAAGATACCGGTTTCGAGCGTGGCAAGGGCGGCAAGGCCCGGTGCGGGAATCTCCGTGCGCGGCAGAGGCGC
>JAATFM010000327.1 GCA_015655195.1 Terriglobales bacterium | reverse complement strand
CGGGCAGATCTCGGATTCGATCATTGCAATCATCGACAGTAACCTGGACCCGATTATGTCGGTTAGCTACGACGAATGCGAAGCGGATCTCGGCGTGACCGGAAATCAGTTCTACTACACGATGTATCAGCAGGCCGCGGTGCAGGGGATTTCGGTCTTTGTCAGCGCGGGGGACTCTGGCTCGATTGCATGCGGCGATTACATCGGGACCACCACCGTGGATGGTGTTACAGTCAACGTTGCCAAAGGCGGCTTAAGCGTCAACGGCATGGCATCGACCCCATACAATGTAGCTGTCGGTGGAACGGACTTCTTCAGCACCTATCCCAACGAGCAGGTGTATTGGAATACGACCAATGCCCCAACGACGTTGGAGTCCGCTCTTTCGTATATTCCCGAGACTCCCTGGAACGACTCCTGCGGTAGCACAATATTGCAAACGAATGCAGCGCTCCTCGCAGCTTTGGGAGTAAGCGGCGATGCGACTACGGAAGCCTTCTGCAACGATCCCAAGGTTATTGCGTCCAGCTCTGACTTTGTTGACCCGGAGGGAGTCGGCGGCGGAGGCCCCAGCAGTTGTATCGATGGGCCGGGACAGAATGCAGTTGGAGTTGCCAGCATGGTCGACTGCGGGAGCGGAGGTTACCCGAAACCGGAGTGGCAAAGCAGGGTTCCGAACATTCCGGCGGATAGTGTGCGCGATCTTCCCGATCTCTCGCTCTTTGCGGGAAATAACACCTCCGGATTCTACGTCTACTGTGACGCGGAAATTAATGGTGAGACATGCAGCCTGGATAATCTGACTGCCGCGGGTGGCACCTCATTTGCTTCGCCGGCAATGGCCGGTATCATGGCCCTGATCGATCAGAAGACGAACTCCCGCCAGGGCAATCCGAATTACATCCTCTATCAACTGGCCGCAAAGCAATATAGCGATCCAACCCTCACCGCCGCATGCAGCTCATCGCAGGTGCAGGCCGGGAACGCCTGCATGTTTTACGACATCACTGCCGGGAATAACGCGGTTCCCTGCCTGGTAGGCACGTACAATTGCACCGCCAATACGCCGGGCGATGTAATCGGAGTGCTGCCAGGCTGGAACGCGGGCACGGCGTACGATATGGCGAGCGGCCTTGGCACGGTCAATGCCTATAACCTGGTGAATGCATGGAGTTCCGCGGCCGGGACTTTCCAGACAAGCGAGGTTTCGCTCTCTCTGGGCGCTTCAACGGCAGCCTATGGTTCCGCGGTTCCATTCACAATCAGCGTGCAGCCCGGCTCGGGAGCCAGCGGCACTCCGACCGGCAATGTAGCGCTGATGACAACCACCCCTGCGTCAAATCAATACTATGCGCAAGGCTCTGCTGTTCTTCAGGCCGGTCCTTTCGCGTTAGCCAATGGACAGACGCCGGCCGAATCGCTCAGCAGTGTGGTGCCAGGAACATACCAATTCTTCGCCACCTATGCCGGCGATATGAGTTTCGCAAGCGGCGCCTCCGCTGCTACCGCGCTGGTTATCACTCCGGCTGCCACGCAGAGCAGTTTGGCAGCCAACCAAACAGCCATTCAGTATGGTGGGAGCTTCAACCTGACCTCGACGGTCAGCACGGCAAGCACAGGCACGGCTCCGACTGGCACAATCACCTTCACGGATACGACCAATGGAAAGGTATTGGGTACGTATCCTGTGAGTTGCCCATATTGCGCCTCGCCAACTGGACTTACAGTCGTACTCGGAGTTTCAGGAACGGCTCTGGCGAGCGGCTCCAATAGCGTCGTGGCCACTTATTCGGGGGACACAAACTACCAGCCTTCCGTGTCGGCTCCAATTACGATCACGGTTCAGGCGCCGTTCAGTATGGCGGTTGCTCCCACGCCGCTGACGGTTGCTGCGAGCGCCGGACCCACATATAACGCGATGGTCACGATTACGCCCAATGGTGCGTATGCGCTGGTTCCGTCTCAGCTGTCATTTGCCTGTTCCAGCGCAGTTACTGGTCTTGCGTGCTCGTCGAGCGCGCCGGCGATGACAGCAACCGGCGCCATCTCCTCGACGCTCACGATTCAACTTGGACCGTCTATCAGCTCGCAAGCAGAGTCGAGCCATCTCAAGCTGGCGGCAGCGGCCCACACGTCCGGCCTGGGGCGGATGGCTCTCGGCGGCGGCAGCATGTTGGGCTGCGCGGTCCTGTTGTTGGGCCGCAAGCGGCGGTGGGGCGTCGTCAGATTATTTGTCGCCATGATCGCGCTGGGGCTGGTCCCGCTGTATATCGGTTGCGGCGGCTCGGGCCACGGTACAAGTACCGCATCGCAGCCGCAGCCGACTGCGACAACGACCACGCTGACGTCCAACTCGACTGCTCCTGCCTGGGGAAGCAATGTGACCCTCAGCGCGAATGTCATCTCAAGCGGCAGCGGAGTGTCTTCAGGGACGGTGACCTTCCTCGACGGTGGAAACACGTTGGGGAGTGCACAGCTAAGCAATGGAACCGCCGCCTATTCCACCACGGCATTGACTGCGGGGCAGCACTCAATTACGGCGCAGTATACCGGCGATTCCAGCGACCTTGCATCGACCTCTTCCGCGGTGTCCATGGATGTGGCTTTATCCACCACCATTGCAGTCAAAGTCTCGGATAACGCCGGCAATTCCAGTACCGTAAACCTGCCGTTTACGGTGCAGTAAATCGCATAACTTTCATGCGCACACTTTGGGCGCGCAAGGAGCTTGCATGACAGAAGAGAAAATCGATTCTCTTGGCGCCCGTCCAGGAAGAAAAGCAAATAAGGGATCAAGGACATTGTTCAATCAGCCAATGCCGTACCGGAGAGATATGAAGCGCGCGCACATACTGAATACCGTCTGCCTGCCAGCTTTGCTGGCTCTGATTGCATGGTCGTTGGCGGTCCCGGCGTCGGGACAAAGCGGCACGAATGCGTCATTGCCAACTCCGCGCATTGTCGGGGACATCAATGACACCGACCTCGTTACGCTGCAAGCAAATGTCCATCTTCCGGCCCAATCGGAGCTGGATCTCGGGGCCGTGTCCGATGACCTGCCGCTCCAGCGCATGATGCTGGTGCTGAAGCCGGGCGATGCTCAGCAAGCCGCGCTGAAGAAGTTTTTGGCCGATCAGCAGAATCCCAATTCATCGAGCTTTCACCGATGGCTCACCCCCGCCCAATTTGGGGCCAGATATGGTGTTGCCCAACAGGACGCCGCCAAGATTGCCGCATGGCTGCAAGCGAAGGGGTTTTCGGTCGAGCCCTTCGCAAAAGGGCAAAACGTTATTATCTTCTCCGGCGCTCATGCGCAATTCAAGAATGCCTTTCATGCGGAGATCCATTCCTACACGATCAATGGCCAGCAGCGTTATAGGAATGCGACCGCCCCGCAGATTCCGTCGGCACTTGCGCCGGTTGTCGAGGGCGTAGCTTCCCTGAGCAACATCAAGCACAAACCGCTTCATACCGCGGCTGGAGCGTTCACGCGGAACCAGAGCGGAGCCGGGTGGAAGCGCGTGGCTAACTCCGCTGTCAAATCCACCACTCCCAAATCTCTATTGACTACGACGGATTCGCAAGGGGATACCTGGGCGATACTTGGCCCGTATGATTTCGCCACCCTGTACAACATAAAACCGCTCTGGGATGCGGGACTCGATGGAACCGGCCAAACGATTGCCATCGTTAGCGATTCGGCGATCAATCCTCTCGACATCGATCAGTTCCGCTCTGTCTTTGGCTTACCGGCAAAGAAGTTGAACATTATCTATGACGGTCTGAATCCGGGAATCGGCAATGACGAGACCGAGGCCGATTTGGATGTGGAGTGGGCTGGCGGCGTGGCAAAGGGCGCCACTATCGATCTGGTTGTCGCCGCCAATACCAATACGACTGCGGGCATCGATCTAGCTGCGCAATACATTATCGACAACAACCTGGCGCCACTTATGAACGTCAGCTACGGCGAGTGCGAATTGGGAATGGGCAACGCCGAGAATGCACTTTACGAAGCTCTCTACCAGCAGGCTGCGGCGCAGGGCATTACGGTGATGGTTTCGGCAGGAGATTCCAATTCAGCCCAATGCGACATTTACACTCCCGGTGTTTTAGGGAGTGTGGGCAATTTGGGTGCTGGGTACGGCCTTGCGGTCAACGGCCTTGCGTCTACGTCTTACAACGTGGCCGTCGGGGGTACCGATCTCTCCGGAAATTTCTATGGCGCCGCCAATTACTGGAGCACATCCAACGACCCCACTACCTTACAGTCGCTGATCTCCTATGTTCCTGAAACTCCCTGGAACAATACCTGTGGTAACGCCTACCTGCTCGATATTCTTCCCGCTCTCAAGGCGGATGGCACCGTAAGCACTGCCGACAGCACCTCGGCGGATATCTGCAATGATTCAGTTGCCATTACTCCGGATGTTGCATTTCTGGAGAACGTTGGCGGTGGCGGCGGATCGAGCAATTGTACCGTGTATGACGGAACCACGTACCCAGCGGGCTGCACTGGCCGCGCAAAGCCGGTCTGGCAGTCCCGGGTGTTGGGAGTTCCAAACGATAGTGCGCGCGACCTGCCGGATGTTTCCCTCATGGCCGGTAACGGCCTCTGGGGCAGCATGTATGCTTTTTGCCAGTCCGATGAATACGGCCCATGTGATCCGGCGGCCACGATCGAAGGCGCAGGCGGCACTTCGTTTGCCTCGCCGTCCTTCGCGGGCATCATGGCAATTGTCAACCAGAAGACCCAATCGCAACAGGGCAATGCCAATTACATCCTCTATAAGATGGGCGCGAGTGAATACTCAGATCCGAATGCGCTGGCTGCCTGTAATTCCAGCGCGGTGACTGCCGGAAACGCGTGCGTCTTCTACGACACGACCCAGGGATCCAACGCTCCGCCGTGTCTGGCTGATTCCGTGGGCTGCGCTGCCAATCCGGCGGGCACAGTCGCAACGTCCCCTTATGGAACCTTTGGAGTCCTGCCGGGCTGGTTCTCCGGGCCGGGTTATGACATGGCCAGCGGACTGGGCAGCGTGAACGCCTATAACCTGGTGAACAACTGGAGCACGGCCGCCAGTTCTCTCGCCCCAAGCCAGGTTAGCCTTTCCGCGCCGTCGACCGCGGTGTATGGTTCGCCAATTGCCGCAACCATCTCTGTCTCCGCCGCGGCGGGCGGAAGCGGCACGCCCAGCGGCGATGTGGCCATCCTGCCCGATTCGTCCTCTTCCGCCGGAATCGCCGCGTCCTCGCCCTTCACGCTGGTCGATGGCGTGGCGGATGGCACGGTGGGCGGTCTCGCGGCAGGGCTGCATCAACTCTATGCCCGTTACGAAGGCGACACGGAGTTTGCCGGCAGTACATCCATCGCGACGCCCATTACAATCACGCCCGCAAGCACTTCGAGCAGTCTGATTGCCAGCCGCACCTCGATGGTCTATGGCGAAAGCGTGACATTCACGAATCTCGTCGAAACCACGAGCACCGCCGCGTCTCCTACCGGGTCGGTTATCTTTACTGACACCACCACGGGGACTGTCCTGGGCACGGTGCCGGTAACAGCCACGACTGACCCAGGCACCGGAGCCTCGATCGCCAAGGCGTATCTGAATGTTCCAGGCTCGGCATTGACCTCAGGTGCGAACAGCATTGCGGCGAGCTATTCGGGCGACGGAAACTATGTGGCTTCCAACGCCTCGGCGCTCACCATTTCTTATGCAGGTCCATTCACCGTTACCATCAGCCCTGCGACCCTTGTGGTTGCGCCGTCGAATCCGGCGGCATCTCCCGCGGCGATTACGGTAAGCCCCAATGGCGGATATGCTCTAACGGGCCCGCTCACATTCGCCTGCCAGAGCCCGGTTCAAGGCGTGAGCTGTTCCTTCAGCGCGTCTACACTCTCCGGCACATCCGTAAATTCGGCTCTGACCATTCAACTCAGTTCTCCACTGCTCACCACAAGCCAAAGCGCCTCGGCGGCTCCGGCGCGCCTTCCAGGCTGGATGCCTGCCGGAGGGTTGACGATGCTCGGCATCTGCTTTGCCGGATTCAAGAAGCGGCGGCGCTTTGGCGCATTCCTGACTCTGTTTGCGCTCGCCACGTCGCTGCTCTACACCGGCTGCGGTGGAAGCGGCTCATCGGCTACAACCACTGGCGCGGTTGTCACTACCACGACCCTTACTTCGTCGTCGGCATCGCCGGCCTGGGCCAGCGCCGTCACCTTGCAGGCTAAGGTCGCCGCGAGCAAAGGCGCCGGCTCGCCGACCGGAACCATTACGTTTATGGACGGCTCCACAGTTCTGGCGACAGTGCCCCTGGCGAACGGCTCGGCGTCGTACACCACGAGTTCGCTGCCGCTCGGCGAGCAGTCGATCACGGCGCAGTATAGCGGCGACTCGAACAACTTTACTTCCACGTCGGCTGCGGCGTCCGTGGATGTGAACCTGTCCACGACGCTCGCTGTTGTCATCAGCGATCACAGTGGCAACACCACAACGGCGCAGTTGCCGCTCAGCATTCAGTAAGTAGGCACTTCCGCGATGGCCTCCGCGCAGAGCGCAGGCCCATCGCAGCCAGGGAAGCATGAATATCTGGGTGCCCCGGGTCTCGATTTTGAGACCTGGGAAACCTCGAAGACCGATGGAATGGATTGGGCTCGATTGCCGCTTGGAGAAAAGATCATGTCGCGTCGCTTAACTTTCGCACTCGCCGTTTCCCTCCCGCTCTGTGTGCTTCTGCTGCTTGCGGGCAATCTCTGTGGTCAGGCCGCTGCATCGTCTGCCCGTGAACAGCAACTCGCCCGCCCGGCGAAGCAGTCCGTTCCGATGGGTCCCGTCGTCCGGTCTCCCGTTGCCGCGTCTGTTCCTGCAACCTCCGTTGGTGCGCGACTGACATTTGTGCCAGGACTCGTTCTTGGTGAAATTGGCGCATGTTGCTCCAACCCAATTCCGAATTCGCCTGTTCCGGTTGATTCGACGGACCTCGGCTGGAGTCCTGTACTGATTAGTTATCCCTATTTTGTTGGGGGTTTCCCCTATTTAGTCGGTGGATTCGGGTTTGCTCTTGACCAGTCAGGCAACCTGTACTATGCCAGCGACCTTGGAGTTATTGGAGCGATTCCGTCGAGCACGGAAAGCAGACTGCCGGGCGTCACCAATCCGGACCCCAGCATGGCGTATTGGATTGCCGGGCTTAAGCTCGCATCTGACGGAGTGGGAACAGGAGGAATATACGCAGGACTTCACTATGTGAAAACCGATTCGCAAGACAACATCTATTTTTCGGATTCGGATCCTAACAACTACTATCAGTCGACAAGTCTAAATTCCATCCTGGAGATCAACGCGCAGACTGGCGTGGTGACAACCTATGCCGGTAGTTCGGCAGGGACGGCGGGCTACACCGGCGACGGCGGACTTGCCTCCTCCGCCACGCTCAACGAGCCGTGGGGCTTCTTCATCGACGCCGCAAACAATATGTTCATCGCCGACAATGGGAATGCGGTCGTTCGCAGGGTCGATGGGCAGACGGGGATTATCACTACAGTAGCTGGAGGCGGTCAATCGTTAGCGGACGATATTCCCGCGGCCTCGGCCAGTATCAACCCGAACGATGTGTATGTAGATAAGTCGGGAAATCTTTATATCATGGATGGGACGGATAATGTCTTACGCGTGGTGTACAACAGCGGAACTATCCCTGGGTTAGCGGCAGGGAATCTGACCGCAGGCAACATCTATACGGTTGCCGGAACTTACGGCGTACAGTGCTCGGCGTCGGCGCTGCTGCCTTGTGGCGATGGCGGCTCTGCCCAGCAGGCACTTTTTTATCACCCATACTCTATCACTGGAGATGCCGCGGGAGACATTTACATAGCGGATACATACGATTACGTGTACCGGGAAATCAATACCAGCGGAACTATCAATACCATCATTGGCAGCCCCACTGGAGTTAACTGTTTCACGAACGGCTACAATTGTAACTATGCGATCGGCATACCCTCGTCGCAAGAATCGATCGGTACTGCTTGGGGGATTGCATTGGCTCCCGATGGAACTTTGTATGCAGGGGATGCTGGTCCAAATATCTCTCCAAGTGACGGGGGAATCTGGCAGATTTCGACGGCTGCATCCGCTGTCGATCTTGGCGATACGCAGTTATTGGGAACAACCTCGACGCAACTCTTCACGGTATCGAATACCGGCGACCAGCCGCTTGATTTTGCCGGCATCACTATCTCCGATCCCAGCTTTGTGCAGCAGTTGACGGGAACGAACGATTGCACCTCGACCCAGATACTCGCTTCCGGAGCCAGTTGCAACTTTCAGGTTGTCTTCACGCCCGTTGCCGCGCAAGCTTATGCCGCCACGGCTTCCTTCGCCGATAACTCCACGAATGCAACCAGCGGACAGAACGTGATTTCCCTCAGCGGAACGGGAGTCACGGCCGGCGGCACGAAAACCCAAAACATCGCCTTTGCCCCGCTGGCCAACGTCACGTATGGTTCGCTGCCTGTTACCTTGAATGCTACTTCCGACTCCGGGCTACCGGTTACGTTTTTCCGTGTCAGCGGTCCCGCTCAATTAGTGGGTTCGCAGTTGGCCATTACCGGGGCAGGCACGGTGAACGTAACTGCATATCAGTTTGGCGATACTAACTATGCGCCCGCCGCGCCGGTCACACATAGCTTTACGGTTGCTCCGGTCCCATTGACGGTGACGGCCAACAGCCTCTCGCGCCAGTATGGGCAGCCGAACCCAATGCTAACCTATTCCTCCAATGGCTTTGTCAATGGCGATAGCCAGACATCGCTTTCGGGCAGCCCGCTGCTTTCAACCGCCGCGACGCAAACCTCAAGTGTGGGCACTTATCCGATTTCGATCACCCAGGGAACGTTGGTTTCGCCGAACTATGCGTTTGCTTTTGTCAATGGAATCCTGACGATTGCAGGCGGGGTATCGCAGGGCATTACCTTCCCCAGCCTTTCCAATGTAACTTACGGCGTAGCGCCCTTTACGCTGCCCGCTACGGCAGACTCCAACCTGCCGATCACCTATACCGTCACCGGTCCGGCGACGGTCTCCGGCTCGACCCTCACGGTAACCGGGGCAGGTAGCGTGACGGTCACGGCGCATCAGGACGGCAATGCGGATTATGCGGGTGCAACTCCGGTGAGCCAGTCGTTTACCGTGGCGCAGGCGCCACTGAATGTTACAGCCACAAACACAAGCCGGCCTTACGATACGGCGAATGTCCTCACCTACTCGATAACCGGATTTGTCAATGGAGATACCAAGGCCGTGGTGAGCGGGGTTCCCACGCTTTCTACCACTGCGACACTGACCTCGCCTCCAGGCACATATCCGATCAGTATTACCCTGAATACGCTGTTGGCGACAAACTATAACTTTATCCTCACCGGCGGGACCTTGACGGTAACAACCAACTCTCAGACCATCACCCTGCCGCAGCTCTCGGCTGTTTATGGCGCATCTCCCTTCCTGGTGGGCGGTACAACGACATCCGGACTTCCCATTACTTACTCCGTCACCGGGCCTGCTAAGGTTTCCGGCTCCATCCTGACGATTACCGGCGTAGGGACGGTGGAAGTTACAGCCAACCAGACGGGTAATAGCGATTATCTTGCCGCGCCTACAGTCACGACATCGTTTACGGTTACCCCGGCCACGCTGACGGCAACAGCGATGAATGCATCTCGGCAGTATGGAGCAGCGAACCCGCCATTGACTTACTCGATTTCTGGATTTGTTAATGGCGATACGCAGTCCGTGGTTTCTGGCGCGCCCGCATTGAGCACGGCGGCAACGACGACTTCCCCCACGGGAACCTATCCGATCGGCATAACTTCCGGAAGCCTGGCGGCGCCGAATTACAGCTTTGCTGTTGTAAACGGCACTCTGACCGTCACTGCAGATACACAGACAATTACCTTCCCCACTCTCTCGAACACAACTTACGGGGCTGCCCCGATCTCACTGGCAGCTACTTCGACCGCTGGTTTGCCTGTCAGTTACACCGTAACCGGACCGGCTGCTCTGTCGGGTTCAACATTAACCATTACTGGAGCTGGTTTGGTGATTGTGGCAGCGAACCAGGCTGGAAACGCGCAATATGCCGCCGCGGCCACAGTG
>JAATFM010000306.1 GCA_015655195.1 Terriglobales bacterium | reverse complement strand
GGCGGCAATCCTGCTGGTGCTTGCGCTGGTCTTTCTTGCCCTGCGGCTGCGCCTGCGCCGTGCGGAGCGCCAGTTCCGCGCCGTGCTTGAAGAGCGCAACCGCATCGCGCGCGAGATTCACGACACGCTGGCGCAGGGCTATGTGGGCGTAAGCGTGCAACTCGAAGTGCTGAGCGAGCTGCTCAGGCGCAACCGGCTGGAGGCAGCCGCAAAGCAGCTCGACGCGGCGCGGGAGAGCGTGCGCGCCGGTCTGGCCGATGCGCGGCAGTCCATCTGGGCGCTGCGCTCGCAAAGCAGCGAAGAGACGACGCTGCCTGTCCGGCTGCGGCGCATGGTGGAGCAGGCCGACGGCGGCAATGGGCCCGAAAACAATCTCGATGCGACCTTCGCCGTCTACGGTGCCTACCGCGCGCTCGCCCCCGAAACCGAGCGCGAGATTCTCCGCATCGCGCAGGAGGCCATCCATAATGGAAAGAGCCACGCACAGGCGCGGCACTTGTGGACGCGGCTCGAATACACACCGGGCGAGGTGGCGCTTGAAGTACGGGACGACGGACGCGGATTTCAGCCGGCGAGCGCCAGCGGCAGGATCGAGTCGCCGCCGGGACACTTTGGGCTGACAGGAATGCGCGAGCGGGCCGAAGAGATCGGCGCCGCGCTTGCCATCGAGAGCGAGCCGGGCGCGGGAGCACGAACGGGTACAGTGGTCCGGCTCATAGTTCCGGCCCCGCAGGTTCCAACGCAACAAGGCACGGAGGAAAAAGCGTGACTGCAACAGCAGAGACGATTCGAGTGCTGGTAGTGGAAGACCACCACGTGGTGCGGCAGGGATTGGTAGCGCTGCTCAGCGTGGCCGACGGCCTGGAAGTGGTGGGCGAGGCCGCCGACGGCGTGGAGGCAATCGCGCAGTTCCGCAAGCATCAGCCGGCGATTACACTCATCGACCTGCGAATGCCGCGCCTCTCCGGCGTAGAAGTGATCGAGCGCGTGCGGATGGAAACGCCGGGAGCGCGATTCATCGTGCTAACGACCTACGACGGCGACGAGGACATCTATCGCGCCCTGCAGGCCGGTGCGCGGGCCTATCTGCTCAAAGGCATGACGAGCGAGGAGCTGATCGCGACAATCCGCGCGGTACACGCAGGGCGGCAGCACATTCCGGCGGCGGTTGCGCAGCGGCTGGCCGAGCGCATAGGGACGGAAGAGCTGACGCAACGCGAGCTAGATGTGCTGGAGCAGATCGTGTATGGCAGGAGCAACAAGGAGATCGCAACCGAGCTTAAAATCTCCGAAGCCACGGTAAAGACGCACATCAACAGCCTGCTGAGCAAACTCGGCGTAAGCGACCGCACACAGGCAGCCACGGCAGCGCTTCAGCGCGGAATTGTGCCGCTCGAATCATTGCGAAAAAACAGAGAATAGAGAAAAAGGGAAAAGCTGCGATGCAATTCCGCTTGAAACGGGTGCCCCTGCCCTTGCAGCTCCGTGCCCCATCCTTGCGCCTTTTTTCTGGCGCAAGGATGGGATAGCATGAACCTTTCCCAGCCGCTTTCATCCTGAGAGTAATCGAAGAATCTACGGTTGCCTTTTCTTTGTCCCTGCTCATTCGTACCGCAGCGCCTCAATCGGATCGAGATTCGCCGCCTTCCATGCCGGGTAGATGCCGAAGACAAGCCCGATGACAGCGGCGACGACGAAGGAGATTCCAACCCACGCAGCCGAGAGCGCCGCATGCAGGAACGGCACGGCAAAGTGCAGGATAAGCGTGAAGAGCGCGCCGGCAAGAATGCCGATGATGCCGCCAACGACGCACAGCGTCATGGCTTCGAGCGTGAATTGCAGCAGGATGTTCTTCCGGGTAGCGCCGATGGCCTTGCGAACGCCAATCTCGCGCGTGCGCTCCGTGACACTGACCAGCATAATGTTCATCACGCCCACGCCGCCCACCATCAGGCCCACGCTCGATACGGCGATCATGAAGATGAAGAGGCCGCTGGTAAGCGAATCCCAGAGGCGGGTCAGAAAATCCGGGCTGGAGATGAAGAAGTTATCGTCCTGCTCCACGCGCAGGCCGCGGTGCACGCGGAGCAGCTCGCGAACCTCCTCGGTGACGATCTCCTTGTGCCTGGCATCGTCGTATTTCACCACGAGCCAGTATTCCTTGATCTCCGGATGAATCTTGCGAAAGGTTTCAAGCGGGAAGTAAGCGGCATTGTCCTGCGAGTTGCGTCCGCTGCCGAAGGGCTGGGGCGCAAGGTCAAGCGTGCCGATGACGGTAAAGATGTCGCCCTCGATGTCGACATCCTGGCCAATGGCATTGCCGTTAGGAAACAGGTCTTCGGCGGCGTCGTGGCCCAGCACAACAACATTGGCGGCGCGCTGCTCTTCGCCGTCGGTCCAGATGCGGCCCGCGGTCAGGTTCACATTCTGCACATCCTTGATCGCGGTGGTATCGCCCTGAAGAATGGTGTTCGAGACCTTGTGCGTGCCGGCCTTGACGGAGACCGCGCCCAGGCCGGTCTGGAAGTTCTGGTAAAAGAGCTGTGCGTCCACGGCCAGCACGTAAGGCAGCTTGCGAATCGCGAGCGCATCTTCGTAGGTAAGCTTCTTGCGATTCAGCTCCTCGGTGGTGGGCCGGCGGCCGAAAGGTTCGTAGTGAAATATCCAGAGCGCGTTGGTGCCGAGTTGCTTCACAAAGTCGTCGATATTCGTATTGAGCCCGTTGATGGCCGACGAGATCAGAATCACCGTAGAGATGCCAATGGCAATGCCGAGAATGGTGAGCCCCGAGCGCAGCTTGTTCTTACGCAGGGTATCGAGCGCCAGTTTCACGGCTTCTTTGGAATCATCGAACATCATAGCTCGGCCCTCAGCGCCACGATGGGATCGAGCGAGGCTGCTTTGTATGCCGGATAGATGCCGAAGAAGAGGCCAACCGCCGTGGAGACGAAAAGGCTGGCGATAACCGACCACAACTCGACCGCGGAGGGAAATGAGATGGCCAGCGTGATGCCTTTAGCCAGAGCAATGCCCAGAAGGATGCCGATGACTCCGCCAAAGAGCGAAAGCAGCGCGGACTCGATGAGGAATTGCAGCAGGATGTCTTTGCGCTTTGCGCCAAGCGCCTTGCGGACGCCGATCTCGCGCGTGCGCTCAGTGACAGCCACCAGCATGATGTTCATAATCACAATGCCGCCCACGACCAGCGAGATGGACGCGATGGCGGCGACGACCGCGCCGAAGTTGTTCAGCACCTGGCCGAGAATGTTCTGGAAGGTGGCGCTCGAATCGATGGAGAAAGCGTCCTTGTCCGCTGGCCCCAGGTGTCGCCGCGCACGCATGATGGCGCGAAGCTGGTCCATCACGTTATCCATCGACGCGCCGCCGGAACCGGCATCCGCGTAAACGGTCATGGTGGCGTGCGAGCCGTACTGGTGCAGGAAGGCGGTGAGCGGAACGGCCACCCAGTTGTCCATGCTGTTGCCGAACATCTTGCCCTGCGCCTCGCCTACGCCAACGACCGTGTACGGCGTGCCGCCGACGCGAATCTCCTTGCCGAGCGGATCGCCAGGGCCGAGCATGTTGTTCACAATATCCGCGCCGACGATGGCGACATGCGTGGCGTGCTCGTCTTCGACCTGCGTAAAGGAGCGGCCAAGGGTGATGTTCTGGTTGGAGATGGCGGGCATCGTCCAGGTCCAGCCGCGGATGTTCGAGTCTGTGGTGTTCTGCTTGCCGTAAACCACGCCGCCGGTGGAGGTGCGCTGCGCGCCCACGCTGGCGCAGAAGGTGCAGCCCTCCAGCACGGCCTTGTAGTCGTCGTAGGTCACATCTTTTCGCCGCTGAAAATCGAGCCACTCATCCATGGTCATAAAGTTCTGCGGCATCTTGCTGATAGTGATGGTGGATGCGCCGTAGGTGTTGATCTTGGAGGTGACAAACTTCTTGGCGCCGTTCGTGAGCGTGACGACGGTAATAACGGACGAGACGCCGATGATGACGCCGATGAGCGTCAGCAGCGAGCGCAGCTTGTTGGCCCACAGCGATTGCAGAGCCAGCCGGAATGCCTCAATCCATTGCATAGTCGTCGCTTACCGGAGCTTGAGCCCCATTAGTTCGAGCCTGGTTGCGAAAGCCACGCAGGCGGCCGCGGCAGGAGAAAAGCAGGATCGTAATAAGAATACGGCCTTTCCAGCCCTCCGGTTCCAGCCGGCGGCGAAAGTTATCGCGAAAGCACCGCCCGGCTTACCACCCCACCGGATGCCCCCACCCTCGCGACGTCTTTGTTTTTGTCGCTGGGGTGGGATAGCGCCGCGCCCGCTACCGCCCAGAGCTTCCGAAGCCCTTTTCCGCTCGCGCGGAGTCTTCCAGCGCCTCAACTTCCTCAACCACTCCAGTAAGAACGGGCACCGGGATCATCTGCGCGATCTTTTCGCCGGATTTCAGCACAACAGGCGCGTCGCCGAGATTCGTCATCAGGATGAGAATTTCGCCGCGGTAGCCGGCGTCGATCACTCCGCCGGTCGTGGCAAGGCCGCGGGCGGCCATTGAAGAGCGGTCGCGGACAAGCAGGCCCAGCGGCTCGCCGGTCCGCGGATGGCGAGCTTCGACAGCAATGCCGGTGCGGAGTTTTTTAGATTCTTTGGATGAGAGGGTTACGGGTTCGAGGGAAAAGACATCGTAGCCCAGGTCTTCCCCCGGATGTGCCACCGTGGGTAGAGTGGCGGCGGGATCGAGCCGTTTAACGCGCAGCATGAGGAGATGATAGCCGAGCCGGGCAACGGCTTCTCGCCCCACCCACGCATCGGCTATGCTCGAATGCAAGAGAAGCGGGTTGTGCTTCTGTTTGAAAAATATCTCAGGGGCTAAAAGCCCGCCCATGTTTTGTGCGGTTTGCGGCACGACCAAAGTCGTGCCCTGTTACAAAGCAAGTTCGCTATCAGAAAGTCGCACGCACCGGAGCAGGCCATGAGCGAGATTCACGCCGTAGAGACCATCTTTCTGCTGCTGCTGTTCTTCGTCGTTCTCTTCGGCATCTTTGCGCGCAAGCTCGCCACGCCTTACCCGATTGTCATGGTCCTCGGCGGCCTCGCACTGAGCTTCGTGCCGGGGATTCCCAGCATCACGCTGAACCCGGACCTGATTTTTCTCATCTTTCTGCCGCCGCTGCTTTACTCTTCGGCGTGGTCCACCTCCGTCCGCGATTTCCGCAAAAACATCCTCCAGATTTCGTTGCTGGCATTCGGGCTGGTAGGTTTCACCGTGCTGGGCGTTTCGCTGCTGGCGCGGTATTTCCTTCCAGGCTTCGACTGGCGGCTGGGAATGGTGCTCGGTGCGGTCGTCGCGCCCACCGATGCGATTGCCGCGTCGGCCATTGCGCGGCGCATCGGCCTGCCAGAGCGCATTGTGGACATTCTCGAAGGCGAGAGCCTGATTAACGACGCCACCGGCCTGCTGGCGCTCGAATTCGCCACGCAGATCGTGGTGAGCGAGCACATTCCCACAATCACCGACGGCCTGCTGAAGCTCCTCTGGCTCACCGTGGGCGGCGTGCTGGTGGGCCTGGTGCTGGGGTGGGCCAACGACTGGATCGAGCGCCGCATCGAAGACGCTTCCATCGAGATTACGCTCAGCATTCTCTCGCCCTATGTCGCTTACGTCGCTGCCGAAAGCGTCCACGCCAGTGGCGTTCTGGCCGTCGTCACCTGCGGCTTGTTCCTGACCGTCCGCAGCACGCACTTCTTCTCCGCAGCCACGCGCATGAAGGTCTGGACGATATGGGAATCGCTGACTTTCATCCTGAACGGCGTGGTCTTTGTGCTGATCGGCTTGCAGTTTCCCGCCATTCTCGCCTCGATTCAGGAGTATGGAATTCAGAAAGTGCTGCTCGACGGCGCTATCTTCAGCCTGCTGCTGATTCTGCTGCGGCTGGTGTGGGTCTATCCCGGCGCGCATCTGGCCCACTGGGTGCAGGACGGCCTCTCGAAGCGGATTGTGCCGCCGGTCAATCCTCGTGAGGTTTTCGTGGTGGGCTGGACGGGAATGCGCGGCGTGGTCTCGCTGGCCGCAGCCATGGCGCTGCCCACGGTAATGATGGACGGCTCGCCCTTTCCGCACCGCAACGCGATTGTGCTGCTCACCTATTGCGTGATTCTGGTAACGCTGGTGGCACAGGGACTGACTCTGCCGGTGCTGATCCGGTGGCTGGGGCTCGGAGGCGGCGAGGGGCCGAACTGCGAGGAGGTTGAGGCGCGGCGCCTCATTACTTCCGCGGCAGTCACGCATCTGGAAGAGGCGAAAGAGGGCGACGAGGATCGCTGGCAGGAAATCTACGAGGACCTGACGCATCACTACCTTCATAAGCTGGCCAGCCTGCATGACGAGAACCACGAGCACGCGCAGATGCACAATCACTACGTCGATCTCTCGCTCGAAACCCTTCAGGTGGAACGCGAGACGGCAATCCGGCTGCGTAACCAGGGCCGCATCAACGACGCGGTGCTGCGAAGAATCGAGCGCGAGCTGGACCTGAGCGAAGCGCGGCTGACGCAGGGGCAGGAAGAATAGGCCGAGGGAACAAGAGATAACAGGGAACAAAGGAACGCAGTCAGGCTGAGCGGAGCGCCCTGCCGGCGCGGCGCAAACGGACCTACAATTAAAGGCGGCGCAAGTAAAGCCGGCAGCGATGCTTCTCGATCTGGCCAAAGCGGTTTCGTTCTTCCTCTGCATTGTGAGCCTGTATCACGCGGCGATTCATGCCTTCTTTGTTCCCGGCGCGCAGTGGCGGGAGAGGCTTGTCTTTGCGCTGGTTCGGCTTGGGCTTGCCGGCTGCATCTGCCTGTTGAGCGGAATGCTCTTTGCGCTCCCGGCGCGGACCAACCCCGACCGCGACCAGCCGCTCGGGCGAACGCTTCCTGTCCGGCTCTATCTCTGGTCGCTCGGCGCGATTGCCGCATTCTTTACTGCGGGGTGGTATCTCGGCAATCTCGCGCAGCAGTGCGGGCCGTTCATTTCCAGCCGGGCGATGGAAAGCTTCTAGCGATAAAAGCAAATGGCCCGGCTAGGATCGCCGGGCCATCTGACCACTGTTCACTGACAAATGTTAATACGTCACTTTCAGGCCGAACTGCACGATGCGCGGCTCGAAAGTTCCGGAGACGGTGCCGCCGCCGGTGGGAGCAGAGCCCTGCGTGCCGCTCAGGCCGCTGCCGGGCAGATAGAGGTTGGTGTGGTTGAAGAGGTTATAGAGCTCGGCGCGGAATTCCACGCCGAAGCGATCTCCGGCGCGGAAGCGCTTGTTGAGGTCGAGGTCGGTTTCGTAGTAGGCGGGCGTGCGGCCCGGGTTGCGGGCGGTGTTGCCGAAGGGACTCAGCAGGTTGCCGCTCGCGTCCTTAATGGAAGGTAGCGAGAAGGCAGCGAGGTTGACGTACTGCACAGTGCCGTTGGACGCCACCTGTTTGAGGCACGAGTGGCCGGAGTTGCAGGTAACGATCGGTTGGCCGGCGACCTGGTTGGGGCGGTATTCGTTGGCTCCGCGATACGTTGCCGAGATCTGCGGGCTGACGGCCTGGGTTGAGTTGGGCGTGTAGCCGATGTTGAACGGAGTGCCGGATTGCATGGTGTTGACGGCGCTTATCTGCCACCCGCCGAGCACCGCGTCCACTAAGGGATTGGCGCTGCTGAGATAGTGGCGTCCGTGGCCCACGGGCAGGTCATAGACGAGGCTCGTGATATTGGCTACGGGCAGGTTGTAATCGCTCTGGCCGAGGTCGGCGGCCAGGTTGTTGGCATCCTGCGGACTTGGCGTGTTGCCTTCGAGCGAAGCCGAGGCGTTGTCGAGTGCGTGCCCCCAGGTGAAGGAGTTCAGCAGCGTGAGGCCGGCTACGAAACGTTGTTCGTAGCGCACCTGCAGCGCATTGAAGTTCGACCAGAAGACATTGCCGGCCTCGGTGATGTCGCCATAGGTCCACTGCGAGCCAACGTTGCCGCCCCAGGTGGGATACGGCCGCACGAAGCCCGCGCCGGCAAGCTGGTTCGTCGGGTTGGCGACGCCGAGCGAGGGATTGCCCTGATTAGCGTTGAAAAAGCCCTGCAGCTTGAGGCCGTGGTTGCCGACGTAGGCCACGTCGAGGAGGATGTTCTTGGCGAGTTGGCGTTGGAAAGCGATGTAGTAGTTTTCCACGTAGCTGTCCGCGGTGTTCTTTGGGACATAGGTGATGTTGTCCGTGCCCGGCGAGAAGGTTGTGGCCAGATCGTTGGGGAATCCCGCGTCCATGGTGCGGTAGCCGGATGCGGTGGCCGTGCCGGGCTGCGTCACGGAGACGAAAAGCGCATTAGGCGCGTTGATGGCAAGGATGTCGCCCGAGCCGGCGCGCGTGTAATGCACGTAGCTGGTGCCGAAACCACCGCGCATGACGGTGTTCGGCAGGAACTGCCAGGCGAAGCCAATGCGGGGCGCGAAGTCGTTCAGGTCTGGATTCATGAGCGTCTTTCCGTAAACGCCGCCACCATGATAGGGCGAGATGAACTGCGTCTGCGTGTAGCCCGGCGTGAGCGTTTGCATGGAGACGGTGCCGGGAATGAAGTTCGAGAGGTTGTTGTGCACCTCCGAATAGGGCGCTCCGTACTCCCAGCGCAGGCCCAGGTTCAGCGTCAGCGTCGGCGATACCTTCCAGTCATCCTGTGCGTAGGCATTGTCCATGCTGGTGAGCAGATGCGCCTTGAAGTAGGTTGCCAGCGCGTAGTTGTTGGAGGCGCCGAAGAGGAAGTCGGCCCAGTAGGTATCGGCGGTGGGCGATGTCGTCTGGCAGTTGGGGCTTGCCGGCTGCGCCACGCCAGCCACCGTCACGCTGGGGCAGACACTGTACCCCTTGCCGAAGCTGAAGGAGCCGAAGAGCGGGTTCGAGTCCTGCACCTCCATCCAGACATGCTCGTACTCGTAGCCGAACCGGAACGAGTGACTGCCCTTGACCCAGGAGAAGTTCACCTTGGGGTCCAGCAGCGAGGGGTTCTGCCACTGCGGGTTGGTGCTCTGGCGGCCAAAGCCGCTGAAGCCGCCCGAAACTCCAATGGAGGGCAGGCCGCCGGCGACGGTTGGGTCCGTTGGCAGGCCAGGGAAGGTGATCGAATTCTCTCCGATGGAGAGCGTGTACTTGCCGGCCTGCGTGCCGGAAAGGCCGATGCGCGCATCGAGCACTTTGTTTGCGCCGGAAAGGCCGGTATAGCCCAGCACGACCTGCCGATCGAGAATTTTGATGCGGCCGTTGGTCTGGCCATCGAGCTGGCCGGGCAGCGTCTTGAAGTTGATGCCGGTCTCCTTGCGATCGCTGATGCGCACGAACCACGAGTTGCGCTCGTTCTGCTGGTAGTCGAGGCGCAGGTCGCCTTTGTCGGCGTTGTCGGTAAACGGCGCGTTAGTGGCGCAGTCGTTGGTGGCAATGCCGGTCGAGGCATTGATGCCCGGCGCGCCCGGCACGATCTGGCACTGCGAGGGAAGCTGGCTGTAGAGCGCGAGAATCTGCTTGGCAACGGGGCTGGCGTCGGGCGAGTTCAGGATCGAAGTGCCGGCCTTGTAATACGTTCCCGGCGAATACGGGTCCTGTACGTCCACGGCCAGAATGCCACCGATCTCATTTTGCGTCGGAACGGTCAGCACCACCGTCGGCGTGAGCGTCTGGCGGAAGCCCTCGTAATCGAGGAACCAGAAGAGCTTGTTCTTGATTGCCGGCCCGCTGAAGTTGGCGCCGAACTGGTTGCGGTTGAATCCCGGCTTGGGAAACTCATGCGTGCCGCTGACGGCCTTGATATAGCCGAAGGCGTTCAGGTCCGTGTTGCGGAGAAACTCGTAGAGCGTAGCGTGGAACTTGTTCGTTCCCGAGCGCGAAGCCACGTTGATGGTTGCACCGGACGAGCGGCCGTACTCGGCGCTTTCGTTGTTTGTCACCACCTGGAACTGCGCGATGGAGTCCGGCGGCGGCTGGATGATCTGGTTGTCGAAGCCCTGGTTGCTTTCGCCGTAGGCGTTGTTGTCGAGGCCGTCGAGCAGGTAGTTGTTGAACATCGAGCGCTGGCCGTTCACGTTGTAGGAGCCGGCGCGGACGAGGCTTGTCACAGATGTCGTCGTGGCCGCCGTGGGCGCTTGGCGCGAGCCGGTGACGAGGGCCAGCAGGTCGGAGTAGTTGCGGCTTACCAGCGGCAGGCTCGCCGTCTGGTAGTTGGAAATCGTCTGCCCGCGCTCGCTGGTCTCGGTTTCGGGCGCAACTTCCACGCCCTGAACTTCGACGGTGGTTTCGGCAGAACCGACCTTCAGCGTCAGGTCGATGCGGACGCGGCTGGCCACAGAGACGTTAATATTCCGCGCCGCGGCCGGCGAAAAGCCGTTCGTCGAGGCTTCCACCGAGTAGCTTCCGGCCTTCAGGTCAGGAAACTCGTAGTCGCCCGAGCCGTTTGTCACGGTTCGAGCGGAAATGCCGGTGGCAGTGTTGGTGGCCGTTACCGCGACGCCTGGAACCGCCGCGCCGGCTGAATCCTTTACCGTCCCCACCAGGCTTCCATTGTCATATTGTGCTCTGGCCGGGAGACTCAAAGCCGCGCTCAGGAGCGCGGCCAGAAAGACAGAAAAATAACTTCTGAATATAGTTTTCATAGCCGCCAACCTACGCAGCTACTGCGAATGCCAGATGAATGAAGGTTAAAGCGAGGTTGAATCACGTTGGCTGCTGAGGATATTTTCATGACGTAGGGCTACAGCCTGAACATGGACTTTCGTAACTCTCAGGCTCTACGGCGGCTACGCCGGCCTACATCCTAGAGGTGAACCCAGCCCTTGCGAATGAGTAGCAGTGAGCCGGAAGCCACGACGATCCACAACAGAATGCCTTGCACAAACGGCCTTGCACCCACCGCGCGCAGTGTCTTCGCGTTGAGGTGCGTTCCGATCAGGTAAAGCGTGGCCGTAAGCCCAACGACGCCCATATGTTGCAGCGTGGAGCAGACGGGGTGCAGCACGGGCAGGTAGCTGTTGACTACCGCGGCGGCGCAGAAGAAGAGAATAAACCAGGGCCAGTGGATGCGCGCCTTGCTGCGGAGGATGGCGGCGGTTCCCAGCGAGAGCGGAACGATCCAGAGCGCGCGGGCGAGCTTTACGGTGGTGCCAATGGCGAGCGCCGTGGCCCCGTAGGCTGCCGTCGCGCCTACGACCGAGCTGGTGTCGTGAATGGCGAGCGCCGCCCACAGGCCGAACTGCTGCTGGCTCAGGCCGAGCGCCGCGCCGATGGGAGGGAAGGCGAGCAGCGCTACGGAGTTGAGCGCGAAGACCGTTCCCAGTGAGGCCGCAATCTCCTCCTCGCCGGCATTCGTAATCGGCGCAATGGCGGCAATGGCGCTGCCGCCGCAGATAGCCGTGCCGGCGGAGATAAGGTAAGAAATCTGCCGCTCGACACCGAGCAGCCGGCCCAGCCCCCAGCCGAGCAACAGCGCAAGCGTGATTCCCGCTGCGGTGTAGACGAAGCCCGATTGTCCCGCCTTCAGCACCTGGCTTAGATTCATGCCGAAGCCGAGGCCGACGACGGAAATCTGCAACAGAAGCTTTGAGAGCCGTTTCGAATCCAGGTGATAGGGATGGGCAAAGGAGAAGCCGTAAATCAGCCCGGCAAGGAGCGCAATCGGCGGCGGGATGACGCCGCTCGCCGCAAGGATCAATCCAAGAAAGAAGATGTTTTTCGGCACAGACCGAGTCTGCGCCGTTGCAATGCGCGAGTCCAAGCAGAAGGAATGATGCGTGATAAGTTTTTCTTATCGTCCTGAAGCAGAGCGCCGTATCGGAGCACGGCTTTAGAGCATTCTCGTGCAGGTATAGAGTCTCGGGTGCCCTACCCTCGCCAGGTCTTTGTTTTTCCGGCTAGGGTGGGGCTTCCTCTACCGCAATAGGAGAACCGCTCTAACGCGCCTTGCGCGCCCTTTCAAGCTGCGCCTGACGGGCGGCGGCGTGGGCGCGGATAAACCGGCGAAACTCGCGCGCCAGCCCCGGCTGCTCGGGCTCGCGCTTGGCGACGACGAGAAACTCGCGCCGGATGCGGAGGCTGTCGATCTCGACAATCGCGAAGCTGCGGCCCAGCCGCGCATCCTTGGCGAGGGCCCAGCGCGAGACAAATCCCGCGCCGAGACCCGCTTCCACGGCGGATTTAATCGCCTCGGTGGAATCGAGCTCCATCGTGATTTGGAGCGAGGATCGCTTCACGCCGTACCGCGAGAGCGCCATCTCGACAATGCGCCGCGTACCGGAGCCGCGCTCGCGCATGAGCAGAGGAATGCGGGCGAGATCGGCTGCGGAGGCAAGCCCGCCGCCTGTCCAGTTTCGCGCCGGTAGATCCCGAGAAGGCAGATCGTGCGAGACAGGCGCAATCAGCACCAGTTCGTCTTCGAGAAACGGCTCGGTCGTCACGTTGCGGCTGCGTGGCGGGCCTTCGATGAAGCCGAGCAGGATCTTGCGCTCTTCCACGGCGCGCACTACCGCCTCCGTGTTGCCGCTGGTGAGGCGAAGATGCACGCGGGGATTCAGGCGGCGGAACTCGGCCAGAAGCCGCGGCATTAGGTATTGCGCGATTGTCGTCGAGGCCCCAAGCGTCAGCTCGCCGGCTTGCGCGCCGTTCAGGGCGGCAATCTCTTCGGCTGCCTCGCCAAGAATCTCGCTTGATCGGCGCGCGTGTTCGAGCAGGATGGCGCCGGCGGCGGTGAGTTTGACGTTCGCGCCGGAGCGGTCGAAAAGCTCGACACCCAGCTCCTCTTCGAGCGCCTTGATCTGCAGGCTCACAGCGGGCTGCGTCAGGTAGAGCTTCTCGGCAGCCTTGCGAAAGCTGCGCTGCTCGGCAACGGCGCGAAAGACGACCAGACGAAAGTTGTCGAGTGCCGCCATGCAACGATTAGAGCAGCTTTCCTTCGGCCACAGGCGGGAAACCTGGTGCGCTTTTGGTAGTGGATCCGCTTGCAGGGAAGCTATCCCAAACTGACCGCAAAAGGTAATTATGCAGCCGGGATGGGATCGAACGAACCTTTCCTGTCACCGCCCCGTGATGACAGTCACAACAAATCCGGCTACAGTTGAGCTACTCTCCTGGTGACGCAAGTGAGCGCACTGTAAGAAGTGCGCTTATTCTATCGGTAATCTTGAGGGCTTTTACGGATTTTGAGGTGATTAGAATGGGTCGCTTCCTGAAGATGGCAGCGCTGGTTTCTGCAATCATAGCTTACAGCGGAACAGCTCCTGCGCAAAGCAGTAAACCGCAGTCTCCCGCTCCTCCTCCTGCAGCCTCCGAATATGTTGGCTCGGAGACCTGCGCGACCTGCCATGACGAGGTGGCGAAGGGGTTCGCGAACAATCCGCATACCAAGATCGCGGAGATGCACGGCAAAAGCGGCGTGACCTGCGAAGGCTGCCACGGGCCGGGCAAAGCGCACGTCGACGGCGGAGGCGATGTAACGAAGATCTTCGATCCCGCCAAGGCTTCGAGCAAGGAAGTGGACAAGACCTGCCTGGGCTGCCATGCGGGAGCGCATCCGAACTTTGACCGCTCGCCGCACGCCAAGGCCAACGTGGGCTGCACAAGCTGCCACAGCGTTCACGCCAGCAAGGAGCCGGAGCATCTGCTGAAGGCGTCACAGCCCCAGCTTTGCTACCAGTGCCACACCGACGTGAAGCCATCGTTCGACATGCCGTTCCACCACAAGGTGAACGAGGGCCTTGTAACGTGCAACGACTGCCATGACGTTCACGGCACCTTCGGGGAAAAGAACCTGAAGACCACGGCCGATCAAAACGCGATCTGCACCAAGTGCCACACCGAGACGCGCGGGCCATTTGTGTTCGAGCACGCCGCGGTGAAGGCGGAGGGATGCACAGGATGCCACACTCCGCACGGCTCACAGAATGCCCGGCTGCTGAACATGCCGAACATCAACGTGTTGTGCAACCAGTGCCACAGCCAGGTAGCCCAGGACACGGTTCATGGGATGAACGCGGGATCGTCGGATAGCGTACCGTGCACGAGCTGCCACACCTACATTCATGGCTCGAACATGAATGCGGCGTTCCTCAGGTAGAAGTCCCGAGGCTGGAGCCATGGAATCTGCGCTGCGATGCCGGACGGCCCGGCACAGATTCCATGGCGAGTGTACACGCAGATTTAGGAACTGTTTTTACAAGTGAGGCTTTATTATGACGCAGACAGGCTGGCTTTCACGACTGCCTAAACAACAGTCCTCAAGAGCGATGATTCAGCACATTGCCGGGGGATTTGTAGTCGCGATTTTAGGAATGACTACGAGCGCCGCCATGGCCCAGGTCCAGGTGCAGATACCAGGCTCGCCGCTTCCGGCGCCGGGCGCGGCAATGTCCGTTCCGAAGGGATATTCGGTCCACGAAACCGTGGACCTGGGCGGGCGCATGACCAACACCGTAGGCAGTTCGGCGATGTACAGCACGCTGGTCAATTTGCAGTCCGGGCCGCGCGTGCAGGGCGAGACCTTTGAGCTGCGCGCCCTGCCAGGCACCAAGGGCGGAATTCTCGATAATCTGAGGGCTTTCAGCACCGGGTTTGGCGGCGATCCGAACAGCTTCTCCAAGCTGGACTTCTCGAAGGGCAAGCTCTATGACTTTTCGGGAGTATTCCGCCGCAACCGGCAGTATTTCGACTATGACTTGCTGGGCAACCCAGGCATCCCCGGCGGGCAGACGATTCCCGTCAGCGGCTCCGCGACGCCATACGCATGGTCGCAGGTCAATCAGTCGCCGTTCCTTTTCAACACCGTGCGCCGCATGACGGACACCAGCCTGACCCTGCTGCCGCTCTCGAAGGTGACCTACCGCTTTGGCTACTCGCAGAACATCTTCCAGGGGCCGAGCCTGACTCCAAGTGGTAATTCGGTGGCCGGACAAGAAGTTCTGCTCCAGGAGTACCAGCGCAACAGCACGGACGACTGGACGGGTGCGATCGAATGGAAGCCCATCCAGGGAACGCGGCTGACCTACGAAGAGCAGATTGATCACTACAAGGGCGACTCCTATTTCACCATGGCTCCCAGCGCCTACATCTTCCAGGAGGCGGACGGGACCAAGGTCGCTCCGTTGTTCAGTTACCAGAATTCTTATGCCTACGGCTACAGTGGCAGCACGGGAAAGTTTACCCCCAGTGGCGTCTGCAGCGGCAGCATCACCCAATCGTCCACGATTCTTTCTGCGAATCCCAGCGGCGGCGCTCCGATCATCGATCCGGCGTGCTACGTGATCAGCAGCTACTTCCGCTCGCAGCCGACGCGCGAGATCTTTCCCTCCGAGATCCTCCGCCTGCAAAGCTCAAGCATTAAGAACGTGACGATGAACGGCAATGTCCGCTACACCAACGCAAACATGAACATGCCGCATTATTACGAGGACTTCCAGGGCCTGCAGGCAGCGAATCGCTCGATCTCCTATGCCGGTTATGCGAACGCCAAGCGGGAAACTATCGCAGCCGATTACGGCATCGTCTGGCAGGTGACGAAGAAGTTCAGTCTGGCCGAGCAGATCGACTTCTCGAATGTGCACCAGCCGGGAGTCGCCGGGCTAACGAGCGGGACCACTATGACGGTGCCCACGACTGTCGGCAGCGACACCATCAACAATACGAACGTGACGAGCTGCACGACGATAAACTCGACCACAACCTCGCCGGCCGGCTGCAAGCCGACCACCTCGGTGCCTGAAGGGACTCCCGCGATCGGTGGGACGCTGTCCAACTACTTCGGCCAGAAGTTCATTACCAACAACATCACCGCGTCCTGGGATGTCACGGATCGCACCACGCTCTCGCTCACGTATCGCCACCAGGCGCACACCATCGCCGAAATCCTGGGCAACTCCTTTACCGCTGCGACCGCCACCGCTCCGGCGGTGGGTGTGACCACGTACCCGATCAACGATAACGGCGCTATCCTCGCCGTAGCGACGCGGCCGACCAACAACTGGGAGATCAATGGCTCGGTTGAGGTTCTGTATGCCGACAACGTCTTCACGCCGGTCGCTCCTCGCGAGCTTCAGCACTATCGCGTGCACACCATGTTCCGTCCGAAGAGCTGGGCGACGATCTCGGGTGCCTACAACGACCTGGAGCGGCACAACAACACCAACAACACTGGCACCCCGTCCGGCACCGGCCCGCTCGGCCACGTCGACCACAGCCGGGTTGTGAGCCTGAGCGCCGACCTGATGCCGAATGAGCACTACGGACTCGACATCACTTACGCCTACAGCGACGTCTACACGGCGACCAACATCTGCTTCCAGAGCCAGGCCAGCTTTGTTGCGGGTGGCGCAGTCGCGCCTTCCGCCTCAACCCAAAGCGGGAACCTCTGCACTCCCGTCGCGTCCGGGCACAGCTCGGAGACCGTTCTCATCGGACCTGCCAAGGATTTTGAAGATGCGCCGACGCAGTACGCTTCGGCGGCTCTGGCGCTCTCGCCGGTCGCGAAGCTTCATTCCAGCATAGGCTACCGCATCAGCTCAGCTAATGGCAGCCGGTTCTTCACCGATGCGACCGATGTCAACGGTTCGCTGGTCTCCACTTATCAGTCGCCCTTTGTGAATGTCGCTTATGCGGTTCACAAGGATCTCATCTTCAAGGGCGAGTATGACTACTTCGGCTACGGCGAGGGCGGCCAATCGGGTGCGCAGTATTGCAACATCGCGACCTCTCCTGCGGTAAACGACCCCGGCCCCCTGCCCGTGGTGCCTTGCAGCAGCGTGCCGAATACCGCGATGAGCGGGCCAGCGTACGGCTCCACCGCGCCACGGAACTTCCACGCCAGCAACGTGACGCTTGGTTTGCACTACGAGTTCTGACGGCCGGGTCTCCACTCCAAAACGAAATAGGAGTGGAGACCCAACGAAACGGTAAGCTGAAAGGGGATCGCTGATGAAGTTCAGGACTGGAGTTACGACTCTCGCTATGATGGCGGCTATGACAATGACGGCTGCTTTTGCACAAAGTGGCGGGGCGAGCATTTATAAAACAAAGTGTCAGATGTGCCACGGCGCAACCGGCATGGCGGACAGCGGAGCGGGCAAAGCAATGAAGGTAAAGCCGGCGACCGATCCTGATGTGAAAAAATTGAACGAGGCCGAGATGATTGCGGCCACCAAAAACGGCATGGGTAAGATGCAGCCTTTTAAGGATAAACTTACCGATGCGCAGATCAAGGATGCGGTAGAGTATTTCCGCACGTTCGTGAAGTAAGACGGCTACCGCGGATCGACGGGTATTGCGCAGATCGACGAGAGATGGTTGAATCTTGCCAGCCCTCACCGGACGGTCGCAGATGCGGCGCCGAAGAGCAGAATCCCCGGCCGGGGGCTGATTCAGTACAGGCCGGGAAATCCTAAGGAGTGTCGCAATGACAAAAGCAATTCGATCTCTAGTGGTGCTGACCGCGGTGGTTACCGTGGGCGGCGCTATGGGCTTTGCTCAAGCGGGCGGAGCGACGTACAAGGCCAACTGTCAAAGCTGCCACGGCGCCACTGGCACACCCAGCCCCGGCATGGCAAAGATGATGGACATCAAGCCGGCCGCCGAATATAAAACTTCCGCAGAAGAGCAGTTCACCGCCGTCAAGAACGGCAAGAACAAGATGAAGCCCTTTGCCGGCAAGCTCACAGACGCGCAGATCAAGGAAGCCGTCGCCTATTTCCGTACCTTGAAGTAAATTGTTTCATTGCAAGCAATAATGAAGGCCCGCCTGCGAGCGGGCCTTTCGCTCTCACCACTACCATTATGGCGCTGATGCACAATGGGTAGGCCGGGAATTTATCCCCGGCAACAAGTCCAAGCCAAATGAGTTGGGCCTTTAGGCCCTGAGGTGCGTTTTAGGCTTCAAATTGCTGTTTTTGCATCCGCGCCATAATAGCGCTCACCACTGGAGGCCATGTGCCGTCTTTCAAGAATTTTCGCGAGGGCTGGGTTCGCCCGGCGCTTTTCTTCGGCAACAATCCGCTCAGCCTCATCGGCGGCGCACTCACCACCGCCGCCGGCCTCACACTCGTCGGCTTCTGGATTGTCGACATCCTCGGCCGTGGCGGCTCGACGAACCCCTACCTCGGCATTCTCGTCGATCTGCTCCTCCCCGGCGTCTTCGTCTTCGGCCTGCTGCTCATTCCGGTTGGAATGTGGCTGCGCCGCCGCCGCCTGCGCATAAAGGGCCAGTTACCCGAGGCGTACCCGCAGATCAACCTCGCTGATCCCATCTTCCGCCGCGGCATCGAATTCGTCCTTGCCGCCACCTTCGTGAACTTCATCCTCGTCGGCACGGCCAGCTTTCGTGGCGTGGCTTACATGGATTCCCCCAATTTCTGCGGCGCGGCCTGCCATGTCATGTATCCCGAGTACACCGCCTACAAGATCGGCCCGCACTCTCATGTGCCCTGCACGGAGTGCCATGTGGGCAGCGGTATCAACTCCTATATCCGCGCCAAGGCCAACGGCACCAAACAGCTCATTGAAGTCGCCTTCCACCACTACCCAACACCCATAGGGTCGCCCGTCGAGAGCCTGCGCCCGGCCCGTGACATCTGCGAGAGCTGCCACACGCCCGCCAAGTTCGCCGGCGACAAATTCATCGTGAAGACCAGCTACGGCGACGACGAGCACAACTCCAGGACGCAGTCCATCGTGCTCCTGCACATCGGCGGCCGCGACACGCTCGGCAATCTCACCGGCATCCACGGCGTTCACCTCGGCCACATCGAATATGTCGCCACGGACAAGGAACGCTCCACCATTCCCTGGGTCATGCGCCGCACCCCCGACGGCAAGGAGACCGTTTACGCCACCTCCGCAGCCGGCAGCGGCGTCCCGCAGGGCGAGCGCCGCACCATGGACTGCATCGACTGCCACAACCGCGCTGCCCACGCCTTCGTCACACCGGAAGAAGCTCTGAATAACGCCATGTACGCGGGCGCCGTCAGCCCGCAGATTCCCTGGATTCACAAGGAAGGCATGGAGCTGCTCAAGGCCAGCTACGCGAGCGAAGACGAGGCCCGCCAGAAGATTCCCGCCCAGCTCGAAGCCTTCTACCGTTCGAGCCACCCGGAGGTTCTCGCCTCGCAGTCTGCGCTGGTCAAAACCGCCGGTCAGCAGCTCGCCGTCGTCTACAGCCAGAATGTCTTCCCATTTATGAAGGTCACCTGGGGCACACACCCCAACAACATCGGCCACATGAACTATCCGGGCTGCTTCCGCTGCCACGACGGCGATCACGTAAACAAGGCCAAAGCCGGCGACAGCATTCCGAACGACTGCTCAACCTGCCACAACCTGCTCGCCGTGGACGAACCGAACCCGAAGATTCTCTCCGAGATCGGAATGCAGTAACCCATCGCATCTCTTCCACGCCTCTTCCGAGGCGTGGAAGAGATGCTGGCACACCGCAATGCAAGTGTCAGGTCCTGTTTTTGGGACCTGGGGATAGCACAAATGCTCGGGTGCCCATCCTTGCCTGGTGTCCTGTCTCCAAAGTTCACATCATAAATACAGTGTCATCCTGAGCAGAGCGCAGCGGAGTCGAAGAATCCGCAGTTGCGTTTCGTCCTCTCTCCCTCAAGCTTCCGCCCCATCCTTGCGCCTTGTTTCCGGCGCGAGCGTGGGACGACGCAAGAGTTTCGTCCCAGATTTGCAGTACCTATATGTCGATACGGCCCAGGTAGAAAACACGAGCCGCCTTACTTCTTCAGCCCCAGCGCCTCTACTGTCCCCGGATCGACGACGGATTTGCCGTCCTTGTCCTTCACCGCCACGCCGAAGCCGTTGTGATAGTCCCACATTGCCCAGCCGATACCGTCGGCTTCGAGCGCCGTCCGCATATCGTGAATCCAGCGCAGCCGGTCTGCCGGCTCCGCAACCTTCTGGTACACGCCAAATTCATTGCAGATCAACGGCACATGATTCGCCCCTGCCCACTCCGCAGCCGAATCGATCATCAGCCGGATGCGGTGCTCGTCCCAGTGGTCGAGCCAGTAGCCCTTCACGCGATACCGCGCCGCCTGATCAGAAATCTGCTTCAGCCGGTCCGCCATCACCGCCTCGTCCGACGGATACGGAATCGCCTTCTCCTCAGTCCAGTAGACCGGCCCCCACGACGCCCCCTGGTGCGTAAACTCGTGCGGGTCATAGTCGTGGAAGTTATAAATCACGTTCCCATCGGGCAGCGGGTGAAGAGCCAGCAGGTCCTGAATGTCGCTCCAGTTGGCCCCCGTGGCGATGATCGTATGCTGCGGCGCAACCTCTCGAATCGCCGCCGCCACACGCGCCTGAATCCCCGCCCAGCGATAGGGATCATTCACCTCCGGCTCGTTCATCACCTCAAAAAAGACCCGCTCCGGGTCGCGGTTCGCATAATGCGCGGCCAGCTTCCGCCAGAGCGCCACCAGTTTGTCTACCGCATCGCCCTGGGTGCGTACCGCCAGTTTGTATGGCTCCTCCGGATGCAGATCGATCTCGACCGCCATCCCCGCGCCCAGAATTTCGTCTACGGCCTTGTCCAGCCGGGCCACAAAATCCGCGTTCGGCCCGTAGCCGGCAAACGACTGTTCCAGCGGCGTCGCATCGATGCTCAGCCGCACATGGTCAAAGCCCAGACTGGCAATCGTCTGTATGTCTTCCGGCGTCGTCTCCGTCTCGGTGTGGTGCGCCGAGTAATCCCCCGCGCTCTGCGAAAACCAGTGCGAGACATTGATGCCACGCCTCAGATGCTGCACGCGCGCAAAGGCGGTCTTGACGCCTTCCTCGCAGCTTTGGGCAGAACTGGATTGGGCGGAACCGGATTGAGAAAAGCCAGGTAGGAAGAGCAGAAGAAGAACCGCCGCAACGAAGAGAAAAATGCGCGGAAGACGCATGAGAGTAGCCCCCGGAGAGGAATTCAATCGCCGGGATAACGATACTATGTCTGGTTCGGATTTGGTTTGCGTTCGGCCTGTGTTCGGACTGGCGCGGTATTGGAGCCGCACCCATTACAAAAAGGCTTTACTGGCCCGCCGGCTTGGTCGTAGCGGAGGCGTCCGCCAACTGCTCGTAGCTGTCGCGCAGGTACTTGTGGGGGTTCACCGCCACATCGTGCACGCGAACCTCGTAGTGCAGGTGCGGCCCGGTCGAGCGGCCGGACTGGCCCACGTAGCCGATTACCTGGCCGCGGGTCACATGTTCGCCCTCCACCACCGCAATCGAAGAGAGATGGCCGTAAACGGTCTCGATGTCGTGGCCGTGGTCGACGGCAATCTCGCGCCCGTATCCGGTGCCCCAGCCGGCCTTCGCCACATCGCCGTCGGCCGTGGCGCGTACCGGCGTGCCGACCGGCGCGCCAATATCGATGCCGGCGTGGAAAGCGCCCTCACCGTTAAACGGGTCCTGCCGCTCGCCAAAGTTCGAAGTTACGCGCCCTTCCACCGGCCACAGCGTGGGGCCACCCGCAAAGACAGCCGAGTCGCCGGAAAGGCCGGGCGTGGAATCGCCCATCAGCCGGCGCGAAAAGTGGCCGCTCATGGCGTCGTTGCGCAGTGCGTAGAGCTTGTCGATCGAGAACTTCACGCTCTGCGGGTTGGCCTCGTCGGCAGCGACCAGCGAGGCCGGGATCGGTGCGGCGGCTGCTTTGGCAGCGTCCACATGCGCGGCGGCGCGGCTCTGGCGCAGTCCGTAGAGAGCCGTCACCTCATTGGCCAGCGCGCCCAGCGATGCCACCTGTACGTCTTTGTCATGCGCGATGCGCGCCATCTGCTGGTAGTTCTTGCGGAGCGTCTCGCGCTCCTGACGCACCTGGTTGTAGCTCTCTGTTTTGAGCAGCATCCGCGTGTAGGAACCCGCAAGCCCGGCAATGGTAAAGGCCCCAACCATCGCCGCGGCTACAAACCCATACGCGTAGTGGAGAGGGATCGGGATCTTACGGACCCGGCCCTCTTCATCGCGTGCAACAAAGAGAATGTAGTAGCGCTTGCGAAACATTATTGGACCCACATCGTATGCCGGCGGCTCTCGCGACGGCGGAAAGTTGCGGCGTTTTGGTTCCCGGGGGAAACAAAACGCAAGCTCGCCCCTCAGCCCGTACAGTCGAGAGCAGAACACACTCAAAAGCTGTGCCGTTTCAGAACGCTCGTTCAGGCTATCAGACCCGTTCGGAGGGGTCAACGAAGAATTGGGGCGAAATTCGCGGCCTGTAGTGCAATTCCAACATCTGGAAACCGGGCCGGACCAGCGCATTTCGAGGTTATTTCCATGCCATTTTGGGGCAGTTTTGCGCCGGTGCCGGGCGAATGCCCTATCCTTGTCCCGAATGGTCCCCAAAGGTTTCCATCCGCGCTCCACGAAATCACAAGCCGCAGATTCACCCAGCGAAGTCGAGCTTCTGCGCCTTATCCGCCATCGGGCGGAGGGCTTCAAGAGCCCCGGCCTTCGCCTCGGCATCGGCGACGACTGCGCCATCCTGCGCCCGCGTCCCGACGAAGAGATCGTTGTCACGACTGACCTTAGCCTCGAAGGCCGCCACTTCCGCCTCGACATGCACCCGCCGGAGTCCGTCGGCCACCGGACGCTGGCGCGCGGCCTGAGCGATCTGGCAGCCATGGGAGCGCGGCCGCTCGCTGCATTTCTCTCGCTCGCCGTGCCACCGGAACTGACCCGCAACCCGCGCGGCCGCAAAACCAGCCACAAATCTCAAAACAAAAGCTGGACTACACGCTTTTACGACGGCCTTTTCAAGCTTGCCGCGGCTCACAAAACCCCGCTCGCCGGCGGCGATCTGGCCCAGTTTCCACAGGTTGTGGCCGATATTATGCTGGTTGGCGCCGTCCGCCGCGGAAAGGCTCTGCTCCGCAACAGGGCGCGGCCCGGCGACCTGCTCTACGTCACCGGCTCGCTCGGCGGCTCGGCGGCCGGCCTGCGGCGGCTCGAAGCTCTCGCAGGAAAGAAGATTCCAGCTTCGCTCGAAGCCTTCGTCAAACCTCATCTCTGGCCCGAGCCGCGCATCGCGCAGGGACAGTGGCTCGCCCGACACGGCACGGCAACCGCAGCAATGGATTTAAGCGACGGCCCCTCTATCGATCTCGCCCGGCTCTGCGAGGAGTCCGGCGTCCACGCCGAGATTGACGCCGCCGCGCTGCCCGTTTATTCCAGTGCCGGATTCGGCGCCACGCTCGAAGAGGCCCTCCACGGCGGCGAGGACTACGAGCTGCTCTTCACCGCACCAGCCGAAAGAAAGCTCCCGCGCAGCATCGCTGGCGTACCGATAACGCAGATTGGCCGCATTGTGCGCAAAAGCGCCAATCGCCCGCCAGTCACTCTGCTCACCACCGCCGGAATCATCCCGCTAGAACCGCAAGGCTGGCAGCACTTCTCCTGACGAAATGCCCGTGCCCCACCCTTGCGCCTTTTTTCTGGCGCAAGGGTGGGACAACGACAACCCTCAATAAGCCGCCGTGAACTGCTGCCGCACCCGACGCGGTCTTTCCAGCTCATCCACCAGCGCCACGGCGTAGTCCTCGGCCGAGATACGGCTTTCGCCGTTGTCGTCCGTCAGCAGCTCATTGCCGCCGAGGCGAAACTTGCCCGTCCGCTCGCCGGGCTGGATCATCGCCGCCGGGCTGAAGTAGCTCCACTCCAGTCGCGATGCCTTCAGCACCGGCAGCACTTCGCGGTGCGCCCGCGCCACGCCGAGCCAAGCCGCGGGAAACTCCGGCGTGTCGACAAGCTGAATTCCCGTCGCGACTTCCAGGCTTCCCGCGCCGCCCACCACGATGAGCCGCTGCACTCCGGCCAGCCCCAGCCCCTCAATCAGCTCGCGGATCGTTCCCACAATCCTCTCCGGATTCTCGTGCGGCGGTGCAATCGCGCAGATGGCGGCCTCGGCACCCTCGGCGGCATCCGCCACGCTCTCCGGGTCGCCCGCGTCTGCCTCAATCGCCACCACTCCCGCGCTGCGGGCAATCTTCTCTGGATGGCGCGCCGTGGCCGTCACCTTATGGCCGCGCCGCAAAAGCTCCTCCAGCACCCGGCTGCCAATCATGCCGGAGGCTCCAAACAGCACTACGTTCATGGTTCTTTCTCCTGCGAGATGGGATGCGCTGGCCGACCCGCTGGACTCGGCAGTTTTTTACGGCATCGGAGGCGGCTCTGGAGCGGCTATCATCGAAATTGTGACCGCCGAAAAGAAAATCCGTGTCCGCTTCGCGCCCTCACCTACTGGCATGGTCCATGTGGGTAATGCCCGGACGGCGCTCTATAACTGGCTCTTTGCCCGCCGCACAGGTGGCGAGTTCCTGCTTCGCATTGAAGACACCGATCTCGAACGCTCCGAGGCACGCTATGAGGCCCAGCTCATCGAGGACCTGCACTGGCTCGGCCTCGACTGGGACGAGGGACCGGGCCGGCTGAATGGCGCGCCGGAGGGCGATTTCGGGCCGTACCGGCAGAGCGAGCGGCTCGACATCTACGCCAAGCACACCGCGCAGCTTCTGAGCGAAGGCAAGGCTTACCGCTGCTTCTGCACGCCGGAGGAGCTGGAAGCCGAGCGCAAGCTGGCCGCCGCCGAGCACCGTCCACAGGTCTACTCCGGCAGGTGCCGCAATCTGAACTCGGCAACGATTGAGGCGAATCTGACCGCCGGGAAACCCTTCGCCGTCCGCCTCAAAATCGAGGACCACCCCCTGCGCTTCCACGATCTTGTCCGCGGCGAGGTCGAGTTTGCGCCGGAGACGGTCAGCGACCCGATCCTGGTCCGCTCGGCATCCGGAACGTCGGCAGGCGTGCCGGTTTACAACTACGTTGTCACCGTGGACGACGCGCTGATGGGAATCACCCACGTCATCCGCGGCGACGACCACATCTCGAACACGCCGAAACAGGTGGCGATTTACGAGGCCTTCGGCTGGAAGGTGCCGGAGTTCGCGCATCTCTCCACGATTCTCGGCGCAGACCGCGAGCGGCTCTCGAAGCGCCACGGCGCTACGTCGATTGCCAGCTTCCGCGAGATGGGCTATCTGCCCGAGGCGCTCGTCAATTATCTGGCGCTGCTCGGCTGGGGCGCGGAAGACGGCAAGACCGAGACTTTTACGCTCGACGAGCTGGCCCGCGTCTTTTCGCTCGAACGCGTCACGCCCTCGCCCGCCGTCTTCGATTTCGACAAGCTCAACTGGCTCAACCGGCATTACATCAAGCTCGCCGACCCGCAACGGCTGGCGGCGCTTGCGCAACCTTATTTTATTGAGAGACTTGCGAGAGCAACGGCTCCGCCGGAGGGGTGGTTCGCGCGGTTGCTCACGCTCATTCTGCCCGCCGTCGATCATCTCGACCAGTTGCCGGCCAAGGCTGCGGCAATTTTTGACTACAACGCCGAAGAGGCCCGCGCAAACCCCGAAAATGCGCCGCTGCTGGCAGCCGAATCCGCGCAGAAGGTTCTGGCCGAATTCGCCTCCCGCGTCCGCACGCATCTTGGCCCCGTCACGCCCGAAGTTTTCAAGGGCTGGATGAACGAGATTAAGGCCGCGACCGGCATAAAGGGCAAGGAACTCTTCCATCCGGTGCGAATCGCGCTCACCGGCGCGCACTCCGGCCCCGAGTTCGACAAGCTCCTGCCGCTCATTGAGGAAGGCTCGTCGCTCGGCCTCGGCATCCTGAGCGTCCGGCAGCGGATCGAGCAGTTCACCGGAGTCTGAAGTGACTGTGCCCACTTCTGCGCCGAGTCTCGACCTGTGCTTTCCGCATACGTGGGTCGCGGAGATTCTGCCTGCAAGGCCGATGATTTTGCCTTCACGCGCCTTCGTTTACCCGCAGGCCGCCGAAGAGGTGGAGCGCGGGGCACTCGAAATCCTGATTCACCCCGATGACAACACTGCGCAATCCTTCCTCGCCACCTGTGCTTTGGGATTCCGCGATTCTTCCGTTCCCACTGGCATTTGGTCCTGCCCAAAACCGGAAGAAATCTGCGCCGTCTCGGGCGGATATACCTACCTGATCGACACTGCGGTCCCGGAGCGATTCACGATGCTGCCGCTTCGGCCTGTGATGCAGGTTTGGCCCGCGCCCGAGGCAGGTCTGCTGCTTTTCGCCGGCCATCACAGCATTCTGGCCTGGGGCAACGAGGGGCTGGCCTGGCAATCCGGCAAGCTCTCCGACGAGGGCGTAACGATCACCGCCATCGAAGGCGAGACACTCCGCGGCCTCGGCTGGCAGATGATGACGGACAAAGAAACGCCGTTTGTGCTCGACCTAAAAACAGGAACGCGGAAAGCGTGGCTCACGCGCTGAGCGGCACGGGCGCGGCTTGCGGCAGGATCGCTTCATAGGCATCGTAGACACCTTCGAAGACTGCGTCCCAGCTTGCCGTCTCGGCGTACTTGCGGGCTGCTATCCGCATTGCTTCGTGCTTTGCGGGATCGGTGAGAATCTCCGCTACGACTGCGGCGAATCCCTCATCCGGCGCGATACGACCGGTTTCGCCGTCACGGACGATGGTGCAGGGGCCGCCGTGCGGCGTCACAATCGCCGGAACACCGCTGGCCAGCGCTTCCAATACCACGTTGCCGAAGGTGTCGGTGTGCGAGGGGAAGACGAAGAGGTCCATGCCGGCGTAGGCGGCTGACAACGCCTCGCCGCGCAGCACGCCGGCAAACTCCGCGCGATGCAGGCGCTCGCGGAGCCAATTCTCTTCCGCGCCGTGGCCGACGATGAGGAAACGGAAGTTCGTGACTCCCATCCGCTCCAGCTCGTCCTGCACGGCGACAAGCTGCGTTACATTTTTCTCAATCGAGAGCCGGCCCACGAAGCCGAAGACGAATTCCTTATCGCCTGGCTTGCGCGACCGCTTGGCGGGATGAAACAGCTCCGCGTCCACGCCGCGCGGCATCAGACGGCATTCGCGCCCCGTGGTGCGTTCGAGCAGCGCGCAAAGCTCGCGGTTGGGGGCAAAGAGCATTCGCGCCACGGAATAGAATTTCGCCGCCGCGGTCATCGTCAAATCTTCGATCTTTTGCTCGGTGGATTCGGCGCGCTCGGGGGGCAGCATCCGCAGGAACCACTCCGCACGCCGCGCCGCATACTCGTGCACGTTGGTGTGCCAGCTTGCAGCCAGCGGCAGGTCGAAATGATGCGCGAGGCCCGCGCCCAGCATTCCCACCTCGCTGGGGCCGGTGATGTGGATCAGGTCCGGCGCAAAGCGCACCAGAACCTCTTCGATCTGCGGCACGTGACGCAGAAAGGCCGGGTCGAAGCGTAGGTCTTTTTCGAGGCCGAAGGAGAAGATGCCGCGTGGCAGTTCCAGCGTCCACACGTTGCCGTCCTTGGTCAGGCTCTGCTCGCGGTCGCCGGCGCGGACGCAGAGAAACGGCAGATTTCGCCGCCGCGCAAAAGCCTCGAAGTGACGGCTGGTATGCGCGACCCCGTTGATCTCATGGAAGGAGTCCGGAAAGTAGGCAACGCGTGGAGTGAAGTCGATCATAGGCAGCAGCGCCGGCGGGGTCAGGTCTTATCCCAGGTCCCCGAATGCGAGGGACCTGGGGCACCCGGCAGAAATTATCCTTCCTGCCTGGGACACCCCGGCCAGAGTTGTTATCCTTCCTGTTCGCCGAGCGCCAGCCGCAGTTGCCGCGACTCGCTCCAGGCATAGCGCAGACCGCGCGAAACCGGAGCCGTGCCCATCAGCAGCACAAGCCTGATCCCGTAGCGCATCACCGGCGGCGCCGTGCCGTCGGGCCAGAGCTCGCACAGTGGCCGGACCACGCCGTGGGCGTCCGGATGATAAACGCGCTCGTCCCAGCGCTGGGAACCGGTCGGGAAATCCGGGTAATGGCGGATCGCGTCCAGCGTGGATTGCAGAATCCGGTGCTTCCAGGGATTCGCGTACTGCGGCATGAAGAGCACATTCGAGCGCTTCTCGGTGCGAATCTCGTGCACGAACTCGGTGAAACTCTCCGCGTTGGTCAGATTGATGTTCGCGTTCGGCTCCACGCCGTGCCGGTCGCCGCCGGAGATCAGCAGCATGTTCCACTTCTCGGCCAGGCGGCGCACCTCGCGGTTCTCTTCCCAGTGGCGCAGGCCGTTCAGCTCCAGCGCGTGCATGAAGTTCCCGTACTTGAGCAGGAACTCGTTCACCAGGAACTCGTGCTTCTGCTTGCCGATCAGGTAGAGGTCCCACAGCGGATGGTTGAAGACAACCAGCACATTGGGCTCAGCGTTCAGCGCGGCGAGAATCTCGCCCATCCGCTCGTCGCTCGGATTCTTCGTGTAATCCTCAAGGGTCGCCATCCACTCGGCGGCCTTGGCGCTGGGCAGGTTGTGCACGCCGAGGTGGAAATCCTGAACGCCGCCGTAAGGTGCGCTCCACTCCACGGAAACCGGGATCTGGCGTGCGCTCGGCACGGTCCGGAGCAGCATGGGAGCCTTGATATTGTCGTGGTCGGAGATGGAAACCATCGGCGCCACACCAAGGTCGGCAATCTGCCGGCTTTCGAGGTCGAAGGCCAGCTTGGGCGTCATTGGCGGGGTCCAATAGCTGGCCGCATAGTTCACGGCAACGCTATGGTTGTCCTGCGACCGGCGCTCCATGCGCGAGATGATCGGGCGCATTAGCGGGTATTGGTTGCCGAAGTTCGCCAGAAAGTCCAGCGTTTCCTTCGACTGATTAGTGTGGCTGTGCAGCGACACGCCGGAGCGGTATCCGTCCGCGGCCTTCCGGTCGCGCCACAGGTAGGAAACGGTCGATTGGGCCATTTCTTCTCCTAACCCCCTGTCTGGCTGGGCTTTACCCACGATTATTTTCCACAATGCCCGTGAATAGCCAATGAATGCGCGTAGAACAGAGTTTCAATATCGCCTCCAGAACCAAAAAAGATAACTTCCTGATTACCAGAGGCTTGCGGAACAGATTACCAGCGGTATCTACCGTGCCGGCCACTCCTCCACCACGACCCCCATATCGTTAAGCTTCTGGATCACGGCCTCTACCCCTCGGCGGATGGCCGGGCGGTCCTTGGCCCGGGCGTCCGGCGACTCGGCTACCGCCACCACCCTTCCGTAACGCCACGCGCCATCGGGGAGTGCGATCAGGGCTTTTGGCAGGTCGGCCGGACGAAGCTGCAACTCCTGCCGCCGTGCCGCTTCGAGACGCAGCATCGAGCCCTGCCCGATGGTGCTGGGATTGGCGTCGGCCTGAATCACCCGCAGGTCGATGCGATCGGCATCCACAGTGATGAAAGGGTTTTTCCAGTCGGCCGGCTCATGCACGTTGACATAAAGACTTTTGGTGGGCAAGGGAATGTGTTCGAGCGCGTCCCGCTCGCTGGCACTCTCCGCGGCGGCGGCCTGGGCCTGCTGGGCATGCTTTTCGGCGCTTAGGGCAGCATGCGTAGCTACCTGCTGGGCGGAGTGCGCCGCATTTGCCGCCACGCCCACCACCTCCTGCTCCTGCTTGCGGCAGCCAACAAGCGCAGAGGCGAAGACCAGCGCCGCGACGGCAAAAACCCTGTATTTTCCGCTGTCGGCCACGGTCCAAGGATAGCAGCACGCGCGCCAAAATGTTGCGGGGCGCATCTCTTGTGATAATCCGTGCCGCCGGGATGGGAGGCGGCAGGCGTAAAGGTTGTTTCAGGAAGGAGTTGCGGCTGGCTCCCTCGGCTCTGTCTGCACAGAAACGGTTGCGGGAAGCTAAGGCAGAGCCCAGAATAGAGTCGTGCACCGACGCAAAGCGATGATTGGGATTCTGGCGGCGGTTCTGGCCTCTCCGCTGGCATTCGCCCAGACGGCAAAATCTCTCGCGCCCGCACTGCCTGCGCCTCAGGACCGCATCGACATCAACCACGCATCGATGAGCGAGCTTCTCAAGCTGCCCGGCATCACGCCCATCTGGGCCGGGCGCATCGTTCGCTTTCGCCCTTATCGCGCCAAGAACGATCTGATCGATAAGGGAATCGTCCCTTCGGCCGTTTACGGCCGCATTCGCGACTACATCATCGCTCACCGCGATCCGAAATAAAGCGATTTGAAGCGAAAAGCATACCTCAGGGCCTAAAGGCCCCACGCATTAGCTGGACTTATTGCCGGGGATAAATCCCCGGCCTACCTACCAGCCGCCATTGTGCATCCGCGCCATAGTGGCGGCCGCAAAAACAAAAACACGACGAAGACAGGATACGGGCAGATTCAAACTGACCCGCGACCTGAAATAGCGGCTCACCGCTCAGGCGTGTGCAACTTCAGCCTCTTGCTTGCCCGATCTTCCGGCCTTCGTTCTCAGAATTGCGCTCAGAATCACATATAGCACGGGAATGAAGAAGAGGTTCAGCACGGTCGAGAGCAGCATTCCTCCTACGATTGTCGTTCCCACGGAGCGGCGGCCCAGCGCACCAGCGCCGGTGGCAAAGACCAGCGGCAGCACGCCAAGGATGAAGGCGAAAGAAGTCATCAGGATGGGCCGCAGGCGCAACTCAGCAGCCTCAACCGCCGCGTCCGCGATAGACCTCCCCTGCCGGCGCAACTGCTCGGCGAACTCGACGATCAGAATCGCGTTCTTGGCCGAGAGGCCGATCAGCATCACGAGCCCGATCTGGCAGTAAACGTCGTTCGACATGCCCCGCATCGTCACGGCGCCCAGCGCGCCCAGCACCGCCATTGGCACGGCGAGCAGAATGATGAACGGCAGCGCGAAGCTCTCATACTGCGCCGAAAGCGTGAGGTAAACCACAAGAATGCCGAGGCCGAAGATAATCAGCGCCTTGCCGCCGGATTCGATCTCGTCCAGCGTCAGTCCCGTCCAATCGTATTTCATGCCCGGCATCATGTTGGCTTCGGCCAGCTTTTCCATGGCCGTGATTCCCGTGCCGGAGCTTTTGCCGGGCGCGGGTGAGCCGTCAATCTCCACGGCGCGGAAGAGGTTGTAGTGATTGATGACCGGCGGGCCAGCGCTGTCGGCAACCGTTACAAGGTTATCGAGCGGCACCATCTGGCCCGAATCCGACCGCACATAAAAGTTATGCAGGCCGGAGGCCGTCATGCGGAAACCCTGGTCGGCCTGCGCGTAGACGCGATAAGTGCGGTTGTTGTAGTCGAAATCGTTCACGTACTGCGAGCCCATGAAAACGCCCAGCGTGTTCGTGATCTGCGAGAGCGGAATGTTCAGCGCCTTGGCCTTCTCGCGGTCAATCGTCACCAATACCTGCGGGTCGTTGGCGGAGAACTGGGTAAATACGTTGGTCAGATCCTTGTTCGTCTGGCTCGTGCCCACCATCTGGTGCGCCACGCGGTCCAGATCGGCCAGCGTGTTTTGTCCCTGATCCTGCAGCATGAACTGGAATCCGCCCACGCTGCCCACGCCCTGCACTGCGGGCGGCTGCACCATCAGCACAAGGCCGCCGTCGGGCGCGAACATCAGCGACTGCAGCGGCTGCGACAAGCGCGCGACAATCTCCGCGGCGGAGTGGCCTTTGGCGCGCCGCTGGTCCGAGGGCTTCGTAGCCACAAACATCAAGCCCGCGTTGGCCGCGCCGCCGTTGAAGCCGAAGCCCATCACGGAAAACGCCCCGGCAATATCCTGATCCTGTGCAATGATCGCGTTGGCACGGTCGGCAAGATTTGTAGTGTAGGCGAGCGACGAGCCTGGAGGCGCCTGCACAATCACCATCAGAAAGTCCTGGTCTTCCTGCGGAATGAAGCCCGTTGGCACGGACTGGTAGAGCCACGCCGTTGCGCCCAGACCCGCGAAGAAGAGCAAGAGCAGCAGGTAGCGTAGCCGCAGCGCCCAGTGAATCGACTTCGCATAGGTGCGGCCCAGCCAGCCAATCGCCGCGTCCGCGCCGTGGATGAAGGCGGCGAAGGCTCGCGAGAGCGGCGCGATGTGGAGAAAGTCGAGTTGGTGCGGACGCTCTTCTTCACCGCGCAGAAAGAGCGCCGAGAGCGCCGGCGAAAGCGTCAGCGCATTGAAGGCCGAGATGGCAATCGAGAAGGCAATGGTGAGCGAGAACTGCCGGTAGAGAATGCCCGTGGTACCGGGGAAGAACGAGACCGGCACAAAGACCGCGATCAGCACCAGCGAGGTCGCGATGACCGCGCTCGTCACCTCGCCCATTGCACGCGAAGTGGCCTGGTGCGGGTCGGAGTGCTCCATGGCAATGTGCCGCTGCACGTTTTCGATCACGACAATCGCGTCGTCCACGACGAGCCCCGTCGCAAGCGTGATACCGAAGAGCGTGAGTGTATTGATGGAGAAGCCGAAGAGCTTGATGAAGGCGAAGGTGCCGATAAGCGAGACCGGAATCGTGACGGCGGGAATGATGGTAGCGCGCCAGTCGAGCAGGAAAAGGAAGATGACGACAATGACAATCGCAATCGCCTCGGCCAGCGTTGTCATCACTTCCTTGATTGAGTCGCCGACAACCGTGGTGCCGTCGAATGCGATGGCGTATTCGAGCCCCGGCGGAAAACTCTTCTTGAGGCTCGCAAGCACCGCCTTCGCCTGCCGGTCCACTTCGAGTGCATTGGCGTTCGATAGCTGCTGCACGCCAATTCCCATCGCGTCCATTCCGTTGAACTTGAGCGAAGAGCTGTAATCCTCGGCACCCACTTCGCTGTGGCCCACGTCCTTGAGCAGCACAAGGCCGTTCGGGGCATTCTTGACAATTATGTTGTCGAACTCCTGCGGACTGCTCAGCCTGCCCACCACGCGCACCGGTACCTGGTAAGCCTGCGAGCCGCTGGCCGGCGGCTGTCCAAGCTGGCCGGCGGGAATCTCCACGTTCTGCTCGGCGAGCGCGTTAATTACGTCCGTCGATGTCAGGTTGCGGCTGGCCAGCTTCACCGGGTCAAGCCATACACGCATTGCGTACTTACGCTCGCCGAATATCTGCACGTCACCCACGCCGGGCACGCGCTTGATGGCATCCTTCACGTAAACGTCGAGATAGTTCGAGAGGAACTCCGACGAGTAGCGCCCGTCCTTTGTATAAAAGCCGGCGCCGAAGACAAAGTTGCTGTTGGACTTGGTAATCGTGATGCCGCTCTGGTTCACCGCCGAGGGCAAACGGCCCTGCACGCTGGCAACGCGATTCTGCACGTCCACAGCGCCGATGTCGAGACCGTAGCCGGTCTGGAAGGTGACGGTAATGGTGCTCACACCGCTGTTGGTGCTTGACGAGCTGATGTAGCGCATTCCCTCCACGCCGTTGATGGACTCTTCGAGCGGAATCGTCACCGCTTTCTCCACCGTATCGGCGTTCGCGCCCACGTAGTTGCTCGTTACCGTCACCTGCGGCGGCGCCAAATCCGGATACATGGCAATGGGCAGGTTGGGAATGCACACCGCTCCGGCAAGAATGATGAGCAGAGCGCAGACCGTGGCGAAGACAGGCCGGTAGATAAAGAAATTGACGAACAAAACGACCTTCTTTCGTTCTTCCGCGATACTCCCGCGATTTTCCCGTGCCCCATCCTTGCGCCTTTTTCTGGCGCAGGGGTGGGATAGTGCAAAAGCCGGATGCCGCGTGCCCAGGTCCGGATTTTCGGACCTGGGAAAGCATGAACCTCAAAAAATCTCAGCCTGTTGAAACCTGTTAGCTGCCCAGCAGCATCACCGGCATTCCGTTCACCAGAAACTGCGTGCTCGAAACGATTACCTTATCGCCCGCGCTGAGGCCGTTCGACACGGCGTAGCTATTGCCCACCGTATCGCCGAGCGTGACGGGAATCTGCGAGGCAATAAAGCCGCTGCCCTGCTGGCGCGCTACATACACAAAGCTCTGCCCGCCCAGCCGCGAGACGGCCAGCACCGGAACCGTCGCCATCGGCTGCGTCGTCCACACTATTCGCGCCTTCACAAGCTGCGCGGTGCGAAGAACTTCAAGGCTCGAATGCACCGGCGCTTTCACCAGTACGCCCTGCACGGTCGAGTCCACCTGCGGCGAAAGAAAATCGATGCTCGTCTTTTCAAGCAGCTTGCCGTTGGTGTCTGTCAGGTCCACTTCCAGGCCCTGCCGCAGTTGTGTGGCGCGCTCCGTCGGCACGTAGATGTAGGCTTCGAGGTCCTTGTTCTCGTCCACCGTCGTCAGCATTGTGGTAGCCGAAACATAATCGCCCACATGCACGGGAATGTCGCCCACCACGCCGTCAAACGGCGCCCGAATCGTGTAATACGCAAGCTGCTCTTCCTGCGTCTTGCGCAGCGCCACGGCGGACTCGTAATCGGCCTTTGCATTCTCATACGCTTGATCGGCCTGCTCGTAAACGTCTCGGCTGGTAATGCCCGCGTCGAAGAGCTTCTTCTGCCGGCCATATTCGCTCGTGTTGTAGTCGAGGACGGCCTTCTTCTGCCGCTCGGTCGCCTTCTGCGAGTCCACCGTGGCCTGCTGATGCAGCGGGTCAATGTTCATCAGCGCCTGGCCAGCCTTCACGTGATCGCCGGAGCGCACATGGATCGCCGTCAACCGCCCATCCACCTGCGGCTGCATCGTGGCCGAGCGCCGCGACTTAATCGTGGCCACATATTCGCTCGTCTGCGGAACCGGCGAGAGCACCACTTCGACCGTCCGCACCGGCATTGCCTGCGGCGCGGCCTGCGCCGGACCAGTCTGCTTGCGACATCCGCCCAGGGCTGCCACGGCCAGCACCATACTGCTTACAATCGCTACGCGCTTCAGAGAGCTACCCTCACTTCGCTTCCATGACCGGATTCGGGGGATTCCGGAGCACAGAACATTGTCGCAAAATTTTCGCTTCCGTGCCCAGACTGTTGCCGACGCGTCGGGGCTGTTTCTTTGACACCGCCCCCTCAAATTGATAACTTCATAAGAGGGCAGCACCACACCAAATGCGCCCCATGGCCTTTGGAAGACCGCAGTGGCATCCTCGCCGCCGAATCCGATGCGCCTTTCTCAAACGTCCCCGTCGTCTAGCCCGGCCTAGGACACCGCCCTTTCACGGCGATAACACGGGTTCAAATCCCGTCGGGGACGCCAATCGAATCAGAAACTTACAAGATTTATGCGCGAGGCCGGGACCACACCGGGACCAGTTTTCTGCCGGCCTCCATTATCCCTCCGTCACCTCCAATGCCCGCATCGTCCGCACTCGCCATTCGCGGCATTCTTGACTGTCTCCGGATGGCGTCGAATCCGTAGCGTCGGATGGCCGCGTCTCTGCTCGCCCCGATAATGGCCGCCAAATTCCAAAGAGCATCGTCATTTCGACCACGATTACGCTGTTACCACCCACGGCTCTCGGGGCCTCACCGCTGAGCGCGTCCTGGTCAATGCCGACACCGGGAGTCAACTTGACGTACTCAACTCCTGATTCGGCTATGTTTCTATCTCCTGGGCCAGCTACGAGGCCAGGGACGAACTCTCCCGCGTCCAGCGGGAAGGTGCAGTTTTGCTGATTGTTACTCGTCAAACATGGTCAAATCGATCATTTCAGAGGGGTATATTTAGAGTGTCAACGTCCAAGAGCGTCAGTTTACGTCCTGTAGAATCTGCGGGCTAGCAGGCCTGGTCTTGTTGCTGGAAGTTGAGGAAAGATCGGACGAATTATGGATGTATTTGAACTCGATGAGAAGCTCTTAGGTGACTATCGTCGCTTTGCCCGATCATTTACCCAGATACGGGCCAAGGACATTAGTGATGGTGTGGACAGAATCTATGGGACAGACCAAGGACCGGGAGCCTTAGGCCAAGGAGAAACACATGCCACGTGAATGCTACGAGGATAATGACGCTTCCGGCGAATCGATCTGCGGCTATCACCGTGAACCGTTGATTGAGAAGAGAATCCCGTCACAAACGCAGAATCAGCCAATGATTGTGCTTATTTGTCCGGCTAGCGGAAGGCAATTAAAGGTCCGCATCCACGCGTGAGCGGGCACATGGCGGGGCGGTCCAGGCCGGATGCCCCGTCACTTCACGCATCTGGGGCGCTTGGATACGACACAGAGATGACGAACACAGGCATTCCCTTTGCCCGCGCAACGTGAATCAGGTGCTCAGTGCCAGCGGTGCCGGTACTAATCGCAATCAAGGCGTCACCATTCTCCGTTAAATCGTAATTACGCATATAACCGCCAGAGGCCCTATTTGTGTCGTAGTCTGCGCCGTAAATTTTCACTGGCAGAGAATTTTAAGCAGCCCATTCACGGGCGTTTTTATCTATTCCGGCACGAGACTTGCCGCAAACGATTTCGGTAATCTCAATCCCGTGTGAGCGTGCGTCCTCAATTCCTATTCGGAGCAACTCTCGTCCTGTCTGAGCCGGGATGCCGCGTGATCCGACAATAATGACTTTCAATTGGCGCACCTCTCGTCAGACGCAGGGCTACCAAGTCACCGCTAGCAAAATCTCATCAAGCTGCTCTTCGGTCAGAGTTCCCGCTTCGGCCAGCGTTTTGAAGAGCTGTGCTATAGCT
>JAATFM010000309.1 GCA_015655195.1 Terriglobales bacterium | reverse complement strand
GGTGATGGCGAAAGATGCGCTGGCGGTTGCGCCCGTGGAGTCTTTCACCTCGACTGCGAAATTCTCCGTGCCGTTCTGCGTGGGCGTGCCGGAGATGAGATTGCTGCCGGCGGCGAGCGAAAGTCCCTGCGGCAGGCTGCCCGAGGAGATACTCCATGTGTACGGAGACGTGCCGCCGCTGGCGCCGAGCGCCTGCGAGTATGACGCTCCTACCGCGCCGTTGGGCAGCGCGGTGGTGGTTACTGTAAGCCCGTTGCCGACCGAGACTGCTGCCGTGGCCGTTTCCACGCCGCCGCAGGTGAACGCGTAAGTGACGATTCCCGAGGCTGCCGTGGGCGTGATCGTAGCGTTGCCGCTGGGAGGCACAACGCCGGTCCATGAGCCATCCGAGCTGTTGGCAAGGCAGATCTGCGCGTCCTTCGAGAAGGCATTCGTCACTGCCCATGTCAACGTGAAGGAGCTGCCCGGTTCCACGGCATTCACGCTGGGCGATAGCTGAATGACCGGAGGCAGCCCTATGGTCAGTTTGTAGATGCTTCCGCCTCCTTCTCCATAGGTGCCAGTGTATTGTGTGGTGCCATAAAGGTTGCCATCCGTGGATTCAAGCAGCGACACTCCGGATGGGCTGTTGAGAGTGGCGGTGAAATCGAACACATCTGTCTTGTGACCAAGCGAGTCCAACTGGACTATCTGGCCCAGGCTGTTTGCGCCCCCTTGAAAAGTGGTGGCGTAAAATTTTCCATCGCCGCCAATGGAGAGCGCACCGGAATTCGAGCCGTAAGAGGTGAAATCATAACCATCGCTGGCGGGCATGAAGCTATAGAGAGTATTGAAGGTGGAGTTCGCGCCATTGGGTACGATCTGGAAGAAAGTACCGCCGCTGCCTGCCCCGCCAGCGCTGGTAGCTCCATAAAAGTTGCCGTCCGAATACTGCACCAGACTCACTGGGAAGCTGCCATCGGAACCGCCAGTAAATGTGTGGATGACCTGGAAGTTGCTTCCATCGGTTCCCAGCATGAAAGCAACACCTGCACTGTCTGCTCCTCCCAATGCTGTGCCGTAGAGATTGCCATCGGCGCCCAGAACCAGTTTCTGTATCGATGCACTGCCATCGCTACCGTTCGTAAAGTCGTACAGGTTAGTAAAAGTATTCGTTTTGTAGTTGAAAGAAAATATGGTGCCATTGTTATTAGGGCCGTAAGCTGTGGTGCCATACAGTGTACCGTTTCCGTCGTCAATGAGTCCTCCGAGGAGATCGCCCCCGCTCTCAAAGACATATAGCGTGGTCAAAACGCCGGTCTTCAGGTTGTATTGCCAGATGGTGCCGTCCCCGGAACTGTCCGAGTTACCGCCTCCTTGCGTGGTGCCATAGAGGTTTCCGTCGCTGGCTTCCACTGGGGTAGTGGTTGGAGAGTAACCATCCGTTGTACCCATGAAGCTGTACACCAGCGTCTCCTGCCCGGATGGCGTCAACTGAAAAATTGCCCCGTTGGAGTACCCCTCAAAAGGCACGCCGCCGCCCTGAGTGACGCCATAGAAATTGCCGTCGCTGGCCTGTATCAGAGAGGCTTGCGGGGTACTGCCGTCGGTTGCCGAGGCACCGAAGTTATAAAGAACACTTGCCTGTGCAGGCAGCGTAACCGCAGGCTTGGCATGAACCGCCGGGCCGGAAGCAGACACCGGCAGCGGGCGCGATTGCGCGGGAAGGTTCATCGTCATCGCGCCAAAAAATACACTGAGAACAAGCAGAAATCGCTGCATCATCACTAACCCCTCGCATGAGAACTTCCGGAATTGTTGCTTTCCCGCGGCACGTCGACGGCGGCGCTCTCACGCCGCCGCATTCCTGCGGCTACTGCACCAGTTACTGCACCGCGACAGGCAGGCTTACCGAAGTAGAGCCGTCGCTGCCGGTCACGTTGATGGTTAAGTTGGTGGAGTAAGTAACATCCACACTGTCAGCCGCGGAGACGGAGGGCTGATCGCCGGTATCGCCGCTGTATTTGGCGGTGATCGAATGAACGCCAAGAGCCAGGGAGTTGTCTGTGAAGCTGGCCGTACTGTTGGCCAGCGTGACTGTGCCGAGAGCCGTGCCGCCATCGAGGAAGGTGACGCTGCCGGTGGGAGTGCCGCCGCTTGCGCCCGGCGTAATCTTTGCCGAGAGCGTTACGGCGCTGCCATAGGCCGGTGCCTGGCTGGAGGCCGCCAGCGTCGTGACGGTTGAGCCCGGTCCGGAAGTAATGGGCGCCGGCGCGCCTGAGTGGCCGCAGCCGAGCACGACACAGGATGCCGTTACGCCAACCACAAGCGCCGCGAGCAGGCGGAGCTGGTTGCGGCTGCGTTTGCCCAAGGCAAATGTGAGCAGGAAGCCGGCAAGGCCGCTGAGCGCAATCATGTCGAGGCGTCCGCTGTGCCGGTCCTCCGGCGCTCCGGTGGGAATCTGCGCGGTGTTGACCTGCACCGTAAGCGTGGAGGTAACCGCGCCGGAAGAGCCCAGGGTCGCGGGGCTGAAGGAGCAGCTTACGCCCGGAGGCAGAGAGCCGCCGCAATTGAAGCCAAAGGCCGAGGCCTGGAGCGTGCTTCCCGCCGCGGGCGTCAGGTTGATCGTGACGCTGCCTGAGGCGACGGCAGCGGCGCTCATCTGCAGGCTGCCGGGCGTGATGCTGGCGGTGAACGGCTGCGCGTAGGTGGCGGTGACTGTGTTCGAGATGATGGGGTTGTAGCTGATGTCGCCGGAGTAGCTGGCAGCGATCACGTTCGCCCCGCTGCCGAGCACATCGGACCCCACGATAAGCGTGGCCGCACTGGCCGACTGGCCTGTGACGGGATCGGTGGCGGTAACGACCGGGCTTGTGCCAAGCACCTTGTAAGTCGTGTTGTCGGTAAATGTCACAGAGCCACCCGGCGGATTTCCGTCCGTGACGACTTGCAGCGCGGCCGATAGAGTGATGTTCTGGCCTTGCGCCACGGAACCGCGCGTGGCTGCGAGAGCCACTGCCGGAGTGGCCTTGCTGACGACGAGCGTGGATACTGCCGAGTCACTCTCTGCAAAGACCGCGTCGCCGCCATAGGCCGCCGTTACCTGGTGTGTGCCTACCGGAATGGCGGGAATCGAAACCGTGGTGCTGCCGTTGCTGAGTTCCGCTCCCAGGCTATAGACTTGCCCGTCTACCTGAATCACGACCGGACCGGAAGGAGTGCTGCTGCCGGCGGAAGCGGGAGCGACGGAGATGCTGGCGGTCAGCGAGGTGCCATATATCGTTGTCGGGGCGACCGTCAGGCTTGTCGCGCTGGTGAGCAGGTTGCTAGCCGCGGAGGGCCATGCGGTCACAAGGTTATAGGCGTTGACGGAGCCGATGCCGCTGGCAAGGTCATAGCCCACGCCGGCATTCCATCCCAGCACCTGATTCACGCAGCCCGTGCTGCCGGAACTGCCCCCACTACATGGAACAGCGTCACTGCCCTCGGCCAGGTCGTAGAAGTAGCAGGCATTGCCGGAGGCTACGGTCGAGGTGGTGCAGGAGGCCAGTGAACTGTCATTGAACTGCTTCGTTCCCAGCTTATAGAGCGAGTAATTCGCCACTCCCTGCGGTCCCTGCATCTGCTGGTTAACGATTGCCATGATGCCGGCAAACGCGGGCGAGGCGAACGATGTCCCACCGGCTCCTTCAATGCTCGTCGCGCAGGTGGATCCCGTTGCCAACGCATCCGATTGGCAATACGGCAAAAGGCTATTGAAATTCCCGTTGGCGGCAAAGAGGGAGACATCGGGAATGTCGCGGGCATTGTCCGATGGAACGCCCGGAATCGCGCTCTGCCAGGACGGCTTGGGATAGCCCTGCGTGCACTCGGTCTGCTCATAGGGGCTGGTGGCATTGATGCAATTGCTCGCGCCTCCGCCGCCGCCCTCAAAGTTCTGATATATAGTGGGGCCCAGCCCGCAGACCGCCGCTGTGTTCGCATAGCCGCCGCCATTGGCGTTCAGCCAGGCCAAAAGCTCCGGGTTTTGGCAACTGTCATCCCAGGGCGACTCCGGCACGTAAGCCTGCACGGAGGCCAACGTTGTCGGGTCGTTGGTCGGGCTCCAGAACTCGCCCGGCACGGTGTTGTACGTCTTGAAGTCGGTGCCGCCGACTGCCACGTTATACGGCGTGGAGGCAATGCCGTTCACCGTGTCTCCCGCAATCGCTACCGTATCGCCTTCGGCCGCAAAATCCTCGTCGCATGTGGCTGGGCCGTAATCGCCAGTGGCAACGGTAACGGTGATTCCCTCAGCCGCGGCCTGCTGCCAGATCTCATAGAAGAACAGGTTACCGGACTGTTGCAGGTCAAACTCGCAAGTGCCGTAGCTGACGCTCATCACGGACGCCAGATCTTCGTCCACAATGTACTCGTCGGAAATATCAGTGCCGTCGGTCGTGCTTGTGCTTGGCGTCGCAACCAGGTCAATCGTTGCGCCCTTAGCTACGGCTCCCGACCATTCCACATCGAGGTCGGTCTCGGACTCGTCGTTATAGTCGCCGGTCGTCGCGCCTGTTTGCGGATCGACGCCAGTGGGAAAGATCACATTCAGCTTCGTTGCGGGAAGGCCGTATTCGGCACGGAATGCGGCGATGTCAGCCGGATTCACATTCGAGCGCGCGGTAATCGCAATCGTCTGTCCGGTACCATCCAGGCCAGCGTTCCAAAGCGGCTGAAGGTTGTAGACGGTAGCGAAATCGTATGGCGCCAGCAGGTAAACCTGCGTATTGCCGCTGTAAGCGGTGAACTGCGGCGCGGGGCGATTACCGCTGGCCGCAACTACCTGCGGGCTCCACTGGCCAACCTGCGTCCACTTGCTGCCCAATTCGTTCTTTTTGAGCAGCACCGGGTCGCGATGATTGGCGTGGCGGCGCACATCGTTGAGCGAAACGATTCCGCCCACCACGGGAGCAAGCGCCGCGGGAATCTTCACCTCGGAGGCGTTGGCCCAGTGATGCTCGTTGCGGATGGTGTAGCCGCGCATCTCGGTATGGAAGGCGTTGCGCAACGATGCCTGCGTGCCGGAAAAGGTAAGGATGTTGCGGGCGTTCGAGACCGCATCGACGGTAAAGCCATGCGATTGCAGCCACTCGGTAATCGTCGCGATGTCTTCCGGCGCGGCGCCGAAGCGGGAGCCGTATTCCTGCGGCGAGAGCCACTGGTGGAAGCGCGGAGACTTGGGATTCTGCTGGTCGTCGAGCCACTGCTTCAGGTTCGCCTGCTGCGCGTCGCTGCGCTTGAGTTGCAGCATCATCCTATCCAGCTTGAAGCCGTCCGGAGCCGCCTCGCTGGACTGCTGGGAGCGGATCGCCGGCAGCACGCTGCCTTTGAGCGGGACGAGCCGCGTCTCATCGATGGGCGCGGTCAGCCGAGGAGCTGGAGCGGCGCCGAACTGTGCCCTCAAAGACGCCGGCGCAATAAGCGCGAATGCCAGCAACACGATGAGGAATGGCGCCGTATGGATTCTTCGCATCGCAGTGAATTGCATCTTCATTCCCGTATCTCTCTCGAAAGATTTTTCTTCCGCTTTCCGTCGTCTCTCCGGCAGCGGGCCAGTGGAAGCGAGAACCTTACCCCGCGCATCCAGTTGCATTCCGTGGGTGCGGCTCGCATAGCAGAAATTCCTGCCGGCTCGCTGCCCCATGCGCCCGCATCACTATTGAACCTGCAAGGTCACCGTCGTCGCCTGCACGGCGGGGCCGGAAACCGATGGCGTCGCCGTGATCGTGATTTGGGTTTGCCCTGTCTTTACCGAACCCGATCCGCCGCCGCATCCCATCAGCGGCATCACGGTTAGAGCCAGTCCCAACGCTGCCAGAAACAGCATTCCGCGCAGTGCGCGCCGACGCCGAGGCAGAGCAAAGAGCAGCAGACCGGCAACGCTGATTCCCGCGCCCGCCTTCATCCATTTGCCTGTGCTTGCGCTTTGACTGCTTGCCGACCCCTCGCCGATTGTCAGAGTCACCGTTGCCGGCTGACCCGCCGTAAGCTGCGCGGTGGCAGGCGAAAACTGCGCCGTGACTCCAGCAGGCAGCCCGCTTGCGGCCAGCGAAACGCTGCCGGTGAAGGTTTCGTTGGGAGTGAGCGTGAGCGTCAGCGTGCTGGAGCCACTCTGGTTGATGGAGAGCGTGCTGGAGCTGGCAGCAAGAGTGAAGGCCGGCGGCAACGCATTCACCACAACCGCAACTGTCGCGGAAGATTGCGCAACCGGGTTGAAGTTGGCGTCGCCAGCGTAGGTCGCTGTGATGGTATGCGTGCCTACGGAAAGCTGCGTCGTGGTAAGGTTCGCCGCACCGGTGCCATCGATATTGCCTGTGCCAAGCGCCGTCATTCCGTCGTAGAAGGTGATCTGACCTGTCGGCAGAGGCCGCGCCGGCAGATTCGGAATCACCCTGGCTGTCAGCGCAACGGAATCGCCCTGTTCCACGGCCGCATCGGAGGCGCTCAGCACGACAGCCGAGCCTCCCTGGTTGATGAGCAGAGTGGCGCCGTCACCGTCCACTTCCAGCGCGTCGGCAACGCCGTCTCCGTAGAAGTTGCCTGCGGTCACAAAGCTCACGCCATACGGCACAAGGGTGTTGACCGGCGGAGCGAAGTTTCCGCCGCCCTTGTTCAGCAGCAGCGAAGCGCCGTAGTACGGATCGCTGACGGATGGCAGCGTGGTGTTGAAGTCATAGGATAGGCCCGCGAGAATATCCGGCAGTCCGTCGCCATTGAAATCCTCCAGCGCAATCGCCGGGCCTTCGCCCTGATCGAGCAGCGTGGAAGTCCCCACCGTGCCGTCTCCGTTGCCGGGATAGATCAGGATGCCAGATGCGGTGGAATCGAGTGTCTGCGTGCTGACATCGTAATTGCCGCCGGTCGCTATCAGCAGGTCCTGCTTGCCGTCCTGGTTCACATCCCCGGCAAGCATATAGACCGGGTATTCCGTATAGCTGATCGGCTTAGCCGGCAAGTTGGCGAAGTTTCCCGTGCCGTCATTGAGCAGAATGCTCACCGCGGGATGGGTTCCGTCCGGAAAGTTCGTGAGCACGAGATCAGGGAAGCCGTCGCCATCGAAATCCGCCAGAACGGCCAAGTCAATGCTGTTGCCATAGGGCGTGAAGTTGACTGTCGGGAAGTTGCCTGTGCCGTCGCCGAGCGCCACGTAATAACCGCTGGGCGGACCGCCCGTGAACATTGAAGAGTAGCCTGGGTTGCCGTAAGTGAAGACAATGTCGGGATTGCCGTCGCCGTTGACATCCGCCACGGTGAAGCCCTCCAGAGAGTTCGGACATTCCGGCTGGTTGGGAAGCTGCAATTGCACGGGCTGCTGGAAGGTTCCGTCTCCGTTCGATATTGCGACGTAGACATACCAGTTAAGGCAGATGCCGATACCCTCGACAGATTCGCCGTCGGCACCGTAAAGGAGCAAATCCTGCTTGCCGTCGTGGTTGAAATCGGCGGCTTGCTGGCTGACGCCGAAAGAGCTGATAGGCAGGTTAAGAAGCGAGGGGGCATTAATCCAGTTGAACTGGCCGCCACCCTGGTTTATGCCGGAGATAGCCTTGAGGGAATAGCCGCCGGGCCCGACGCTCTCGTTGAAGGCAACGAGATCGGTCTTTCCGTCGCCGTTCAGATCAAGCGCGGACTCGACAAGCAACTGAAACGGCGATGCCGGGGCCTGATCGTTTGCCCCGGTATCGACCAGCCGCGCTGCGGCGCAAAAGTTGAAGCCGCCAAGGCCGGCATAAAAGCCGCCAGCGCCGTAGTTGGTGTCCACGGAGACGTAATCCAGCCGGCCGTCGCCGTTAAAGTCGCCGTAGGCCGTCGCCGTCAGGTAGTTGGTATATCCGGAGGAGTTGCCGGTGGCACCGGCAAAAGCTGCATTAACCGGCGTAAAGGTTCCGTCGCCGTTGCCGCGGAAGGTTGCTACATCTTCGAACTCGGCATCGACAAGGTCCGGGATACCATCGTCATCGAGGTCGGTCGTAATCAGGGTCGGGCCGCTGAAGTAATAACCGCTGATGGCCAGCGTCGGCGTGGAAAATCCGTTGCCGCCCTCACCGAGCGCAGTGTAGATAGAGCCGTCGCCCGGTGCGACCAATATGTCGGGCGCGCCATCGCCGTTCAGATCGGCGATCAGCAGAGATGTATTGATTCCGAAACCGAAGTCGAGGCCCGTTCCCTGAATCGAGGGAATGTCCAGCGGCGCGGGCGCGAAGGTAAACGTTCCGTCTCCATTGGAAGCGGCCTGAAATATCTCCACGGTGTTCGGCGGGCCATACTCGCCGGCCTCTTGCGCGGCAAAAATCAGCGTCGTCTTTCCGTTGATCTGCGCGACCTTGGCCGTGTTGTTCAGAACGTCAACCGTGAATCCGGAGGGAACCGTATAGGTTGTGGTAGGAATGTTCGTCGTGCCAAAGGTTCCGCTGCCGGTGTTCAGCAGGGCTTGAATTGCAACCGCGCCTGAGCTTGACGCGTTGCCAGCTATCAGGATGTCCGGATAACCGTCGCCATTCACGTCCGCAACCGCGAAGGCCGCATTGCTGGCATAGCTCAGGAACTGATAAGAAGGAAACACCGGCGCGGCAAAGCTGCCGTCACCGTTGGAAAGCCAGACAAGAATGTCGTAGCCGTCATAGGCCACAATGTCCTGCTTGCCATCGCCGTTCAGATCCACAGCAACAGCGGAATTGCCTTCGAAAGAGAATTGGTCCGTGCCCGCAGTAACGACCGGAGCAGAAAAGCCGCCCTTGCCGTCGCCGAGCAGCGTTTCGACGGAGCCATCGACCTGAATCACGGCCGCATCCAGTTTGCCGTCGCCGTTGAAGTCGCCCGAAATCACGTCGGAAACGTCGTAAACGATCTCAGGAGAGCCACTGGAGTCATCGGAGTTAACGGGGTGCGCCACGGGAAAGCTGGAGACGCCGCCAATGAAGCCGCCGAAGTTCGGTGACGGCGTGGGAGCGGTGCTGTCGAATGGCACGGGACGCACACCCGCCGCCTGGCCGTGAATGGCGTTGCGCTGGCGCATGGCGTCAAGTGCCTGCTTTACGCGTTGCGCATGCGAAGGCAGAATCCGCGAATGCTGCGGCAGCCACCCACCGGCGGGAACGATCTGAGAGACAGGCTTTTGAACGGTTTGCGGAGAAGACGCGGCCTGAGGTGCAGTCGCGGTCTGCCTGCCGCTCTGAGCCGAGCTAACTGCCAGCAGCGCGCCTGCCAGAAGGCACAAAAATCCCAGTCGATGGCGCGAGAAGCGGCCATAGTGTTTCTGCATGTCGGAACTCTCCTACAAATCGTGCATCGAAGCGTGGCGAAGGCCACTTGCCGGCGCAGGTTTGCTTGCGCAAGATGGATGTGCCTTGAGGAATATAGAAAGGGCAGGGGGACGGGACCCTTCATCATCCTTACTTACTAAAACGAGAAGCATCTCGCAAAACCCGCAATCTTTTTTTAATTTTTTCCTGCACAGAAAGAAATGTGTCTTAAAGCGCAGAATTTTCCGCCTGTGGTACACTACGTCTCACTTGTTTTGAAAATGTGATGGCAACAGCCGACGCCAGCGGAATCACGTGTCTACTGCACGCCTGGACCACAGGCGACAGCTTCGCGCTGGACCAATTAATGCCCCTGGTCTACCGCGAGCTGCGCCGCACGGCGCGCCGGCACATGGCGCATCAGCGTCCCAATCATGTTCTGCAGAGCGGCGATCTTGTCAATGAAGTTTATCTGCGCCTGCTGCACATGGAAAAAGTCGGCTGGCAGAACCGCAGCCACTTCTATGCCGTCTGCGCGCAGATGATGCGCCTGATCCTGATTGACAGCGCCCGCGCACAGCAATCTCTGAAGCGCGGCGGCAACCTGCAGAGCGTTCCCCTCGATGGCGAGCTTGCAGCCATCGACGATCTGGATGAGTTTCTGGTCGTCGATCTTGCCCTGCGCGACCTTGCCTCGTTCGATCTCCGCAAGAGCCAGGTTCTCGAACTGCGCATCTTCGGTGGCTTCAGCGTGAAAGAGACTGCAGAGATTCTGAAGGTCTCCGAGGACACCGTCACACGGGACTGCCAGTTTGCCAAGCTCTGGCTGCTGCGCCAACTCGACGGGAAAAAAGCGAATGCGAAGTGAGCACTGGTCCCGCGTTCAGGATATTGTTCTAGGCACGCTCGAACTGGAAGAGCCTCAACGCCGCGACTTTCTAGCCAGCGAATGCGGCAACGATGAAAACCTGCGCGAAGAAGTCGAGTCACTGCTGGCTTACGAAAACATCGCGCCAGACATTATCGATTCCCTCTCCCGCTCCGCCTTTCGCAAGCTGGCCAGCTACCAGGAAGTGATGGAAGGCTTCTCCAAAGCCGAGTTGGAGGAGCTGACCGGCAAGACCGTCTCGCATTATCACATTCAGGAAAAGCTGGGCGAAGGAGGCATGGGCGTCGTCTACAAGGCCTTCGACGTTCATTTGCAACGCACGGTCGCGCTCAAGTTTCTGCTGCGCCTGTGGTCCGCGCAATTGACGGGCCTTGACGAAGGGAATGGCGCGACCGGCGTCGATCTTTCGGCTTCCTATTGGGAAGCGCGAGCCGCCTCCGCGCTGGACCATCCCAATATCTGCACCATCTATGAGGTGGGCCAGTACGGCGGCGTACCGTTCATCGCCATGCAGCTACTCTCCGGCATGTCGCTCAAGCAGCGCATCGACGCCGACCAGCTCTCTTCCGATGAATCGCTAGACATTGCCGTACAAATCACCTCGGCCATTGACGCGGCCCACACCGCGGGCGTCATTCACCGCGACATCAAGCCCGCCAATATCTTTATCACCGATCGCGGTGAAGCAAAGATTCTCGACTTCGGCCTCGCTGCCCGCACCGCGCAACAGGACGGCAGCGCGACGGGAGACAACGATCTGAGCCGCGCCAGAACCATGGCCGGCACAACCGCCTACATGGCTCCCGAACAGGCGCACGGCCAGGGCCCCGACGTATCGAGCGACATCTTCTCGCTCGGCACCGTGCTCTATGAGATGATGACCGGCGTGTCGCCCTTTCGCGGCAGCACCGCTTACGCCACGCTCGACAACATCCTGCACAAAACTCCGGCTCCGCCTTCCAGCCTGCGCCATCAGCTTCCACACGAACTGGACCGGATCATTGCAAGGGCACTCGCCAAAGATAGCGTAGCGCGCTACTCCACCGCTGCCGAGCTGAATCGGGATCTCACCCGCCTGCAGTCAGCGCGGCACATGGACTCGATGCGCGCCCAGCTCGTCACGCGCAGCCGCTTCGCGGCATTTGCGGCGTGCGCGGCGATTCTGCTGGCACTCTCCGCCGTGGCCTACAACTATTTCCATCATCGGCCCGAGATGACCGGCTCGGGAGAACACGCGGTCATTCTCGGCGACTTTGCCAATGCCACCGGCGACCCCATCTTCGACGGCACGCTGCGCGAGTCCCTGCGCGTGCAGTTGGAGCAGTCGCCGTTTCTCAATGTCCTCACCGACTCGCGCCTCAATCGCGAGCTGGGATTCATGGAGCGCCCTGTCGGAACCCTGCTCACCAGCGACCTTGCGCGGCAGTTGTGCCTGCGCACCGGCAGCCAGGCCACGATCAGCGGCTCCATTGCACGCATCGGCGGCAACTTTGTCCTTCGCATCTCCGCCACCGGCTGCCAGAATGAAGAGCCGCTCGGAACGGAACAGATCGAGGTCGGCAGCCGCGAGACCGTTCTGCGCGGACTCGATACCATTGCAACGCGCCTGCGCTCCAGGCTCGGCGAATCGATGGCCAGCATTCAGGCTTACGACAAGCCCATCGAACAGGCCACAACGCCTTCACTCGAAGCCCTGCAAACCTATTCGCTAGGACTGCACTCGGCTTACACCGAGGGCCCAAACGCCGCCGTTCCCTACTACGAGAAAGCCATCAAGATCGATCCGCAGTTTGCCATGGCTTACGCCAAGCTCGGCGTCGCGTACATGGGCCTCAATTCACCGGACCATGGCGCCGCGCTCCTCAAACACGCCTACGATCTGCGCGACCGTATCAGCGACCGCGAGCGCTTCTACATCGACACGCAATATTACAGCTACATCACCGGCGACCAGGACAAAGCCGTTGTCACGCTGAAGCTGTGGGAGCATATCTATCCCAGCGATCCGGCTCCCTTCGCCAACCTCGGCGTCGTCTCCGCCTACCTTGGCCACCACCAGGAGAGCCTGCTGCAGGCGCACCAGGCGCTGCGCCTTGAACCCACCGCTGCAATCCTCTACACCAATATCGCCAGCGAATACTGCACCGTCGGCCAGCTCGACAACTGCCAGCGCATGATCGCCGAGGCGCAGGCGCGCAAGATCAACTATTCCTTCTTTGACGGAATCCTCTACGTGCTCGACTTCCTGCGCGGCGATGAGGCCGGGATGCGCCAACAGGTGAATGGCGCAATGGGGCATCCGTGGGTGGAGGGATGGCTGCTCGCCATACAGGCCGACACCGATGCGTACCAGGGCCGGCTCGGCGAGGCCAGAAAATACACGGCGCAGGCCGTGCGCTCCGCGCGCAAATACGACGGCGAAGACATCGCCCAGGGCTACATGTCCGTTGCCGCGTTGCGCGAGGCGGAGTTCGGCAATCGGCAGCAGGCACGTGAACTGGCGGAGCCGCTTCTCAGGAAACCCTCCGGCCAGGTCGTGAAAACCTATGCCGCGCTGGCCCTGGCCGAGATAGGCGATACGCAACAAGCGCAGGCCCTTGCGCGGGAGTTGCATCAGCAATACCCTGACGACACGCTGCTTAATTTCTACTGGCTGCCCTGCATTGAGGCTGCCATCGCCACCTCAAGCCACGATCCGGAGAAGGCCATCCGCGTGCTGCGCGCCACGGCGCCCTATGAGATGGGAGTGCCGAAGTCTCCCACCAACGTCGCCGGCTATCCCATCTACCTGCGCGCCGAGGCGTATCTGGAGGCCGGCCGTGGAGCCGAGGCAGAAGCGGAGTTCCGCCGGCTCATTCAGCAGAGCGGCCTGCTTGCAAATTATCCGCTCGGCAGCCTTGCGCGGCTGGGGCTGGCCCGCGCCTATCGCTTGGAAGCCGGCCCGGCTCGTTTCCCACACTCGCGCACCGCATCGGACCCGGCCATGCTGGCAAAAGCCAAAACCACCTATGCCGATTTCCTCAAGCTATGGAGCCGCGCCGATGCGGGCAATCCCCTGCTCCTGCAGGCGCGCGCGGAAGCCCATTCTCTCCCGGCAAATTCCGCCACCATTCCGTAGGCGTTCAGTAATAGCTTTGCCGATGATGAGACGATGCCGCGGAAAATGTCATTCTCCTGACCAATCTGCAACAGGCTGTTTTCTGCTTGCCTCGCGCACCAGCTCGATGAGCAGGAAGGTTGCGGAGCGGATCATCCTGCGAAATTCGTAACCTGAGCCGCCGCTCTTGATGCGCACAATGCGGATGGTCCGCCGCTTCCCGGCGATTCTCGCAAGGATCCGGTCGTCCTCAAGATCGAGAGTGATGGGAGAATAATCTGCCGTGAGCTGAAATTCAATCCGGCTTCCATAGAGGCGGCAAAGCAGGCACTCCGGGCCGCGCTGGCGGCATAGGTCGCGCACGACGCGCCGCACCTTTTCCCATGCCACGCCAATCTTGGCGGGCGTAAGTTGCCGGCTTACCCTTGTTCTCTTTCGGGGAGCACTGAGAGCGGTTTGCGGCTCTGCGAAGCTTGCGGCAGGCCGATGGCAGGCTGGCGGAAAATTGGATGAGATTGGATTGAGGTTTGCTCTCTGCATAGGCTCAGCGTCATTTGTAAAACGGGAATTCGGGAGAACGCGCTTCTGAAATTGCGTGTCAAAAAGAAGGCGCCGCGCAGAGAGCCAGCTATGCACGACGCCCGGAGGTAACATCTGCCAAAAATCGGGCACTGAGAACCCAGTGCCCAGCGGAGGCAGCCATGCACGCACGGATCAAGCGTGCGTTTTCCCCTTCTGCGGAGGGAAACTCCATGTGGAAACGAGAAGGTGCAGACGATTCGGGTCTTTGGGTGGCTGTGACATCCTTCCACCCTGTGCGTCTGCGCCTTCTCTGCCATTCACGAAATCATTTCGTGATGCCAGTCTCCGGTTATTGAACGGTGAGACTGATATTGATCGCGTGCGTTGAGCTGCTGCTTGAGTCTGTCGCGGTCACGGTGAAGGTGCTGTTGCCCGGACTCGCAACTGTGCCGCCGGACGTGCTGGTTCCTCCACCGCAGGCCGTAAGCCCCGCGGCTCCAACAAGCAACGTCAAGAGCATCAGCCACTGTTGCATTCTCAAGTATTTCGAGAACCGCTTCCGGCGGAAGGCCAGGAACAATCCCATGACGCCTGCAGGAAGCCACCACAAAGCCGCCTCAACAACCGGCGTTTTGCCTCTGGGCTGTATCTGCCCAACCACAGGCGAGGCGCTGTTCGTGTTGACCGTGAGAGTGGTGGTCACGGGAGCGTTCATTCCATTCGACGAGAGAGACGTGGGAGTAAATGTGCAGGTCACATTCGCCGGCAGCGTGCCGCAGCTCAGGCTTACCAGCCCCTGATAGTTGTTCACCGGAACCATGGTGATGGTTGTCTGCGCGATCTGCCCCTGGGCTACCAAAAGCGTCTGCGGAGACGCGGTGAGGGAGAAGTCCGGCACCGGACCGCCCGCGGTAACAGTCAGTATTCCGGAAACAAACGCGAAGGTGTAGTTGGGCGAGTTGAGACCGCCGATGGCCGGCGTAATGGGATATTGGCCGACGGGGGAAGTCAGGGTTGCTGTTGTCGTGAGCGCGGGAGTGCCGCTGATTGCCACCTGCTGCGTATCGCCATTGACGAAGCCGATGATCGTGTAAGTGAACGCCGGATTGGGAAGGTTATCGGCCCTGGTAGCGTTGTTGGCCGTCACCGTCAGCACTGCCGGAATGACGCTGAAGCTCTGCGTCACGGAGGAAGCCGGTCCATAGACGCTGTTGCCCGCCTGGCTCGCGGTCACTGCGACTGGGCCTATGCCGGTGATCGTGAGGATATTGCCGGAGAGCATTGCCGGTCCGGTCACCGCATACGACACCGCAAGCCCTGAGCTGGACGTTGCCGTAAGCGTGATCGGAGCCGCGCCGTAGGTTGCATTGGCAATGGCGGGGAAGCTGATCGTTTGTGTCTGCGGCGTCACGATGTTGAGCGTGCCACCCACAACAGGATTAAAGGTATAGTTCGCCGCGGTCAGCGTTCCCACGGAAACCGTGATGGGATACTGCCCGACGGGCGAGCCGCTGGTCGCCGTCGTCGTCAGTATCGGATTGCCGGAGACGACTGCCTGCGAATCGCCGTTCACGAATCCGGTAATCGTGTAAGTAAGCGCAGGCAGCGGCGCGCCCTGCGCTACGCTGGCGCTGACGGCAACAACATTCAGAGCTGCCTTATCGACGTTGAATGCCTGCGTGACCGGCGTGGCGGCGGTGTACTGCGAATCACCGCTTTGCGAGGCTGTGACTGCAACTGGTCCCGCTCCAGTGATGGTAAGCAGGTTGGCAAGCACCGTCGCCGGTCCCTGCACGGTGTAACTGATGGGCAGCCCCGAGCTGGCTGTCGCCGCCAACTGGATAGCGGATGCTCCATAAGTCACCTCGTTCAAGGGCGCGAAGGTGATGGTCTGGGCGGTTGTACCGGTGACAGTCAGCGTGCCGTTCTCAAGGACGAACTTGTAGTTCGCCGCCGCTGCCGCATTCAACACCAGATTCCCCTGTTGAACCGTGATGGTATACGTTCCGTTGAGCAGCGTTGACCCTACCGACCAGGTCTTTCCAGAAGAATCCACCACGGTGAGCGACGGCGCGCCGGTTGTGGTTGTTGTCTGAGTATCGTTATTGACGAAACCGCTGATGGTGTAAGCAGGCGCAGGCAACGCTGTGCCGGCAGTGAGGGAAACGTTCGTGGCGGCTACAGTCAGCGTTGCCGGAGCCACGGTAAAGCTCTGCGATACCGGCGTGGCTGGCGCATATCCCGAGTTGCCGAACTGGTAGGCCGTCACAGTCACGGCACCCGCTCCGGTAATGGTCAGCGTTGAACCTGAAACTATTGCCGGTCCGGTTGCCTCATAGGTGATCGGCAGGCCAGAGTCGGACGTAGCGCTTAACAGAATTGCCTGCGAGCCATAGCTCAAGCCTGCGGGAATCGGCTGGAAGGTAATGGCCTGCGCCGTGCTTCCTCCGAGCGAAACGCCCGTGCCGGTCAGCGTAACTGTATTCAGGCCACTGGTGGCATTCGTGGAGTCGCTGGCGATGGTTGCATTGCCGGGCAACGATCCGGTTGCCGTCGGAAAGAATGCAATGTCAAGCTGGCAGGTCGTGCCCGGCGCAAGGACCGTGGAAGCCGTGCAATCCGTGCCGCCGCTTGGCTGCTGCTCGTAGTTCGGCTCGGGAATCGACAGAGCGTTGAAGGTCAACGGCAGCGTGCCGATATTCGTGAGCGTAAGTGTCTGCGGGTTGGTTGTACCGAGGTTCTCGCTGCCGTAGGAAAGTGCTCCCTGCGCAACCGTAACCTCGCGGATGACATCCGTGCCGGTATCGCTCACGTACATGTTTCCCTGGGCATCGAGAACTATCTGCCTGGGAGTTTTCAGGAACGCGCTGGTCGCGGGTCCGCCGTCGCCGCAGGGAGCAGTGGCGCATTGACCGCTCGCACCAGCCCCTTCGTTGGCGGCATTGCCGATGACAGTATTGATGATCCCCGTCTGGATGTTGATCTCGCGCACGACATTGCTGTCCGTGACGTAGATATTTCCCGCATGGTCGCCGCTGATGCTGGTGAGGGCATCAAAGACTGCGCTCGTGGCTGGCCCGCCATCGCCGCAGGGACCAGCGGCGGGGCTGCATGTCGGAGGCGCCAGCCCGTATGGGCCTTGCGTTTCATACTGGCCGGCAAAGAGAGAGATCACGCCGGTCTTCGCGTCAACCCGGCGCACGACATTGATATTGCCCACGATGTCGCTTTGATCGATGAATCCGCTGTCGACAATGTAGATGTTATTCGCCGGATCGACGAAGACGCCTATAGGCTCTGTAAATGTTGCGGAAGTCGCCAATCCCCCATCGCCGCATGGCACAGCCACGCACTCATTGGCAGGCCCCCGATTTGTCGAAGTTCCCGCCCCAGCGGTGGTTCCGGCGACTGTCGTGATGATGCCGGACTGCCCATCCACTCTGCGGACGAGCACATCGGCATTGTCAGCAAAATAAATATTGCCGTTCTGGTCCACAAAGAGACCGGCGACACTAATCTGAGCGCTGGTTGCGGGTCCGTTGTCTCCGCTATAGCCCGTATCCGGATAGGCGGTGGTGCCCCACACTCCGGCTACGGTGTTGATCGTTCCCGTTGCCGCGGAGATCTTGCGGATGACACCTTTATCGACAACATAGATGTTGTTGAGCGCATCCACCGCCAGGTAGCTTAAGCTGGCAAAGGACGCCTGGGCCACCGGGCCGCCGTCTCCGCAGGGTGCGGCCGGAGTGCCAGGGCAAGCCGTGCCTGTCCCAATCGTATACAGAGTCCCACTTACCGGATTGGTCACGCCGGGAATCGCTCCGTTGCCCGAAGCAATCACATCGAGCTGCCCATTGTAGGCGAGCGCCCCATTGGTGGCAATGAAATAGACGTTGTCATAGCTGTCAGTGGCAATGACACCGCCGGAGGTATTCGTCGGAGTAAAGTAGCTTCCCGTAACCAGCGAGATTACTCCGGGAGTGAACTGCAACTGCCCGGAAGCAGTCACATTCACCAGTAGGTCGGCAGACGCATTTGCGGCAAAGTTGCTGTCGCCGTTATAGACCGCGATCAGCTCGTTGTTTCCAGGGGGCAGCGCGGTCGTGTTCAGAACCGCCGTGCCTCCGCTCAACGTTACAGTGCTGTTGGGCAGCAGATTTCCGCCATCCTGAAAGGTGATCGTGCCGGTTGGCACGCCTGTTCCGGAGAATGCGGCAGCGGTCGCAGTCAACGTAACGCTCTGGCCGCTATTCGCCGTGGTGGCCGATGAGGTGAGGGTGATGATCGCAGCCGGAGTGGTGGAAACAGTCAGACCGACGGGAGTGGACGTGCTGGTAAGAAAGTTGGCGTCGCCGCTGTAAACCGCGGTGACCGGGTATGTGCCCGCCGCAAGGCTGCTAGTAGTAAAGGTAGCCACGCCATTCGTAATGGTTCCTGTCCCCAGTTGTGTTGCCCCGTTCATAAAGGCAACGGTGCCGCTGGGAATCAGCGAATCGCCAATCAGCGGCTCCACGGTCGCGCTGAAGGTCACCTGCTGGCCCACATTGGCAACTGCCGGAGCGCTGGGAGATATGGCAAGATACGTTGTGCTGCTTGCCTGCGCGGCTACTCCGTTCAGGACAACGACGTTCGAGCCGTTGGTCGCATCGAGCGCATTGCTGGATATGGTGATGGTTCCGGCAACCGTTCCCGCCGCTGTCGGCAGAAAGCTGACGCCGATCTGGCAGCTTTCTCCGCTGGCCAGAGACGTGGAGTTGGAGCAATCGTTCGATCCCGTCAACACCTGGTTGAACGGTCCGGTAAAGGCAAGATTGCTGAATTGGAGAGCTTGAGTTCCCGTATTCGCGACCGCTATCGTCTGGCTCTGAGAGGAAAGGCCAATGGTGCCGGAATAATCGATCGTTGTCGTCGACACCGTGGACTTGAGGATCACACTCGGGCCAAAGTTATAGTCCGATCCGTAAAGATTGCCTGTGCTATCAACGACGAGGCCATAAAATGCGGCGGTATTTACAGCAGTTGCGATGCAACCATCGTTCAGCGGATCCGTGGCCGTGGTGCAGGGAGCACTTCCACCAAACACGGTCGTCAACACTCCCGAAGTATCGACCTTATAGATGCCTTCCGAGCCCCCGGACAGGCTGCCCGTGAAGTACAATTCCCCGATGCTGTCAACGGCGATTCCGCCGCCCTGATAGGGCAGACTCAGGGACGAAGCAGTCGCCTGGCTGCCATTGACGGGAGGCCCATTGCTTCCATTGCCCGCGACCGCATAGATATTGCCCGGAACCGGATCGGTCACGCCATTTAGCGTACCCGCCACGTAGACCGCGCGTATCTCGCTGTCTTCATTGTCATCGATATAGAGATTGCCGGAAGCATCCGTCGACATCATGCCAATACCGTTGTAGTAAACCTGCGCAATCGGTTGTCCATTACAGAGATTCGTCGTGTCGGTGCAGGAATGTTCATCATCGGTCAACAGGTAAATGTTGCCCGGAACCGGTGTAGCTCCATTGAAAAAGCCCGGTGGCAGGTTTCCACCTTGATAAACCAGCAGAAGCTCGTATGAGCCGCCGTCAAAGATGTAGACATTGCCATAGGTGTCGGTCGTCATTGCAGTGATATTGGGCGTGACGGCATTCACAGCGGGGCCGCTTGTGCCGTCAGTCTGCGAATCCGAATTGGATGCGTTCGTCAGCGCATAGATATACCCCTGCTGCGGGTTGCTGATCCCTTGCAGTGTGCCCTTTCCTCCGTAAACGACGCGCACCTGGCTCCCATAGTTCGCCGCGACATAGACATTGCTGTTCCCATCGACGGCGAGGAAGGGTCCGGAAACACTGGCCACGGTGGCGGGGCAGCCATTGCCATAGACATCCGCGCCGGTGGCGCTGCACGGAGGGCTGGTGCCCGGTTGATTCGTGGTGCCGGCGACGGTATAGACGTGCCCCGCCTGCACTGTAACTCCGGGCAACGTTGGAATAGGGTTATTGCTCGCCGCCACTACGCGCACGATACTATTTCCCGCATCCATGATGTAGAAGTTCCCGGCCGCGTCAAAGGCCACCGAGCCTGGCTGCCGTCCCAGCACGAGACTGGTAGGCACTCCCGTAAAAGAGGCGCCGGAGACGCTTGTGGCGTTTGTTTGCGTTGGATCGCCCGCATACGCGGAAGATACGCCGGGCTGGAACGCAAGGTTCTGCGCGTCCGCAAATCCCGCAAGCGCAAAGACAGTCAGAATTAAGAGAACCACCCGATTCCACGAAGCGCGAATCGAACCACCTTGTTGCGACATAAAGCCCCTCTCAAATTCAGAAAACAGATACATCGTCGTTCTTACCCCGCCTGCCGCCCATGGGCAGCGCATCGCGTGAGAATTACTGCTGATACAGGAAAAACTGAAGAGTCGCATATGGCGAATAATGGCTGATTACCTGGCTTAAATCGTTGACGGAAACAAAGAGCACAAACTTCCCCGCCACGTTTCCCGCCACGGCAACACCGGAAAAAGTGCAGGTCGGGTTGCCGTTTGCATCCGTGCCGCCAAAAGGTTCATTGATGCAGCCCTGGTAGGTATCCGGCACTATCACCGTTACGTTTTTGTACAAACCGTTGTTGGATGAGTCCTGCTGGCCAAGGTCGATGGAGATGTTAGTTGCCGGCGTCTGCGTCACATCGTCGTTCGCGTAGCCTCCGCCGGTCATCGTCGTTCCCGATCCCTGGCTGAACGAGACAGGATTGGAAGCATTGTGGGCTAAACCAACATCCAGCGCGTCATATTCAAAGCCGAGATACTTCGCGCCGACCACGTTGCCGGTGTCGAGCGCGCTGGCCGGTTGTTGCACTCCCACCAAACCCAACATGCTGGTCGCACCGGGCAGATCATTGGCGAAATATGGCGACCCCTGGCCTTGATCCATCACAAAGAGGCCGGAGGGGCTGATCGCGGTGGTGAGCGGGTAGACGCCAGTAGAGGGACCGCTTTCTGCAAAGTTCCCTTCCGCGTATATCTGTTCCGTCGCGTTGCTGCTGATGACGTAGCCTGCCTGGGTGGTGCCGCAGGCCCCTGCCGGCCACGGGTCAGGCGAGAGCGAGTCTTCCGCAAATCCGTACATGTTCAGGTTGGAGAAGGTGAAGTTCGTGCCCGAGCCGCTGATCTGCACACTGCCGTAGACCACATGCTCGATCAGGTCCTGCGCGAACTGCGAGCCAAGCGCAATGAACTGAAAAGTTACGTTTCCCTTCAGACTGGGGCACACCGCGCTCGACGCCGAAATCACCGGACCCACCATCGGGGAGCTTGGATTCAGCGCATCCTCGCCTGATTCGCCGCCGATAGGGGTCTCGGTATCCGGACGCAGCAACTGGCCCTCGCCCGGCAGCTCCACGGCATAGCCGCCACTCCCCGGAGGCGCTCCGGCAACAACGGGAGTCAGCGTGAAAAACCCGCTGCCCGCATAACTCCCGGTAACAGGATCGTCGTAGGGCAGAATCACTTCGCTGTTCGGCCCGGTAAGGATTGCACTCGCTCCCTGGTAGCCGTCGTGGCCGTCGTTCTGATAGGTGAAGTAACTGCTCGTATCATCCTGGCTCGAAGTCCATGCGCCGCCATAACCGAAGCGCAGGCCATAGGGGAAGTTATCGTAGCCGTCTGCGCTCTGCGTGCCCGCGTAGATATAGGACTTCGTGTTCTGCGTTCCCGCGGGCGGGACCGCCGTGTTGCCGCCTGAGTTGCCACCGCCAGCACAACCTGTGGTGAAGGCCAACAACAGCATCCCGATCAGGGGAAGTTGATTCGTCGCTCTCTGCGCTACTCGTTGCATCGTCTCTTCTCTCATCTCAAATCTCGTTTCCTGGCCTGAGTTCCGGTCCGGATCAGAAGGCAAGCTTCAAACCGAACTGAATCGTGCGTGGGCGGTGCGCGTCCACCGGGTGCAGGAAGGATGCGCCACTCAAACAATTCGTGGTTTCATCACCCGCCGCGGAGTATCCGCTCGTCTCCGAAGCGGAGTAGCAACTTGCGGTGTTCTCCGGCTGGTTTCCCAGCGTCGGGTCATAAATGCGGAACTGCGTAACGTTGAAGACGTTGAAGGCTTCCGCGCGAAATTCGAAATGAGCGCGCTCCGTAACGGAAAAGTTCTTTTGCAGTGCCGTATCGAAGTTCAGCCGGTGAGGATTGTTCAGCGAGTTGCGTCCGGCATTGCCAAAGGTCAATCCCTGCGGCGCGGCGAATGCTGCGGGATTGAGAAGCAGCGGACCAACACTCGACCCGGTGCCTGCAACCTTCGGGATATTGCCGTGCAGCGATACACCGGTAACCCGATCGGGATAAGAGCCTGATCCCAGCCCGTTGTAAACGCCGGCGTTGTCAAGCGTCGAGACGCCGTTTGGCCCGGTCCCGCTGCCGCCGTTCACAACTGTGAACGGAATGCCGGACTCGAAGAGCGTGATGCCTGAGAGTTGCCAATTATCGAGAAGCGCACCGAAAACACGCGAAGTCAAATAGCTGGAGGAAGAACGATTGGCGGCATGAGCCTCCGGGTCCGGGTTACTGTTGATGTTTCCCAGGAAGTGCTGGATCGCCTGGCGCAGCGGCAGATTGTAGAGATAGCTGATGTGCAGCAGGTGCCGCTGGTCGAAGGTGGAGCTGGCGCGATTCCCTTTGATGTCGAAAGAGTTGACGAAGGTAGCGTCCGAGCGGTCGGAGGCATCGTCGATGGAATGGCTGTAGGTATAGGCCACGCCGAAAGTGAACGGTCCTGAAACCTCTCGCAAAGAAGCCTGAAATGCGTTGTACGCGGAATTGGCAATGTTTTGCAGCGAATAAATCTGTCCTATGCCCGGCGCATATTCGCGCAGCGCCGCAGGATCGACTGTGCCTCCTCCGATTTTTCCTCCATACCCGAAGCAGGCTGCCTCCATATTGATGAAGCCCGGACTGGACGGGCCAACCACAGTCCCGCTCGGCAGATGGTAGGAGTAGCCATCCCACCCGCTCATGCAGGTAGAGCCCAGCAGCGGCTCGTGCGGCGCGAATGGAGTGGTTCCCGCAGGAACCGGGTTGAGCTGGTTGGCCTCGCTCTCCGCCGTCAGGTGCGTGCCTTTGCTGCCCACATACGCGAAGCTGGCGAGCACATTGCGAGGCAATTCATGCTCCACGCTCAAGCTCCACTGCTGCACGTTCGACCAGACCGCCTTTGTCGGAATGGAAGTAACGTTCAGCGGATACGCGCCCGGTCCCGCCCCGGGACAGCCCGTTGCGGCATTTCCGATGCAGCCCACGCCCAGCGGATTGAGCTGCGACATGGTCAGAATGATCGGCGCGCTGCCTTCCAGCGAGCCGGTATTGGCCTCGTCCGAAGTACCGTGTTCGAAAAAGATGCCATAACCGGCGCGAATCGAATTCTTGCCGTTCCCAAATGGGTCCCATGCAAAGCCGACCCGCGGAGCGGGATTCCACATATGCCCGCTCATGCAGCCATCGGGAACGCCATTCATGCCGCACTGCACCAGCCCGTTTATCACAGCGGGATTCACGCTGCGATCCATCTCGTAGATCGGCTCCGCTATCCCGGTAGAAGCGGATAGCAACTCACCGGAGTTGGCAACCTTCACCGTTCTCGCAAGGCTCAGATCAAAGTTGTTCGGAACCCAGTTATAGGCGCTGTGATTCTTCTCGTGATACGTTCCGAAGAGACTGACTCGCAAGCCCGCGTTGATTGTCAGGCGCGAAGTAACCTTCCAGTCGTCCTGAAAATACGGCTCCGCAATCTGATAGCGCTGGTAATACTTTGCCTGCCCGCTGTCCTGCTGAAAGCTGGCGGGAAAACCTCCGCTGGTTACCAACCCAGTATTTGCCGCACCGGAAGCGATAAGAAAATCGGCAAAGGCATTGCCCGTTGTGTTCACCGACTGCTCGTTGCTGTAAGTCAGCAGTCCCTGCACATTGCCGGTAGCGGCTCCGCTCGGCCCGTTGACCTGGCTCCGCTGAAAGATGACCCACTGCGCGCCGAAGGTGAGATTGTGCTTCCCAATTGCCTTGGAGATATTGTCCGCAAAGCTGTAGATGGGGTTGCTGTGCTCCCACGGCTCGTAGCTGGTGTCGAGAGTAAAGCCGTAACCGCCATACTCGGCGTTGTTGCCGCCGAAAACAATTCCCGGCATCTTCGGAACTCCATTGACGCCAGCATTGTTGCTGTTGGGGAAGATCGAGCCCATGCCGCAACCGTCGCCGCCGGTGCTGCATGGAGGATCATCCAGAATTTTCGGACGCTCAAGAGAAACATACGGCGCGGGCATATCCGCGAGCGTGATATGGGAGTCCGTATAGCCCACAACAAACTCGTTGACAAAGGTCGGACTGAAGGCAGTTGCCACACGGCCGACCAGGCTCAGGCCCGGCCCATAGAAGCGATTCTGAATTGTAGGAAAGCTGTTTGTCGTCGAGGTGAATTGCGGAATCGCGGTGGTCGTATCCCATTCATCGTGGATGTAACGAAAGCTGGCATGCGTCTTCTGGCTGAACGCATGGTCGATGTGAAACAACTCCTCGCGGTAGTACGTGGGCAGCGAAACATCTGTCAGGTAGCACGAGCCGGTAGGGTATGGACCGGCATTGCATCCGGTATAAGAATTCGGCGCGGGCAGAATGCCGGTGTTGAGGATTGCGCGGGCGTAAGGCGAGATTGGACCGATATTCGGCGCCAGATCCCTGAATTCCTGAGTGCCGATGTAGAAGACTCCTTCCACCGAAGGACAGTCCTGCGTATTCGCGGCAGTCTGTCCACCGGCAACATCCGTAGCGCATACATCGCTGAAGTCGCCGTTTCTCTCCGCCAGCGATGGCACAGCCTGCCGATAGGCATATGGGTCTTTCTCCAGGCGCATTTCCTCGGAGAAGAAGAAGTGCGTTCTCCCTCTCGCGTCGTACAGATGCGGAATGGAAAGCGGCCCGCCAATCGTTCCTCCGAAATCGTTCCTGCGATAGAGCGGCGCGCCGTTCGTCACATCAAAATACCCTTTGGAATTAAACAGCTCATTTCGCACGAACTCGTACAGATTGCCGTGATACTCATCCGTGCCTGATCTGGTCGTAACAATCGTGGTGCCGTTACCGGTGCTCGGATATTGCGAGCCATAGTTCGATGTCAGCACCTTGATTTCCTGAATGGCATCGACACTCGGCGTAACAATCAGCGCCGTGTGATCCTTGTTGATGCCGACATTCAAGGTCTCCGAGCCGTCCACATTGAAGCTGTTGTACTCGGTGCGGCCGCCATTCACGGAGTACGACACACTTCCCAGCACGCCGACCCTGGCCTCGTCCTGCTGCGTCTGATTGCTGACGCCGGGAGTAAGCGCAATCAACTGCGTAAAGTTGCGTCCATTAAGTTGCAGCCCGGTAACTTCTTTCTGCGTCACCGTGCCGCTCACTTCCGCATTCTGCGTATTGACCTGCGTTACTTCATTGTTGGCATTCACGTTCACGGTAGACTGCGCAGCCGCGACGCCGAGCTGGATATTCAGGATGTGCGCCTCGCCTGCCGACAGTACAAGATTGTCGCTGACAACGGTATTGAAACCGGCGGCTCTGACTTCAACGCGGTAGCGTCCGGCACTCAGATACGAGACCACATAGTTGCCGCTGCCATCGGTTTTCGCGTCTGTTCGCGCGGAGGTATCGAGGTTGAAGACATGCACCTCGGCATTAGGAATGGCGGCATTTTGCTGATCCGTCACCTGACCGGAAAAGCGCGCCGTCTGTCCATAGGCGGAGATTGCGGAAGTGATAAGGACGACACAGGCCAGGAATCGCAACATCAATCGGTACATGTAGTGTGGCTTCCTATTTGTTCTGGTTTGTGGTTGCAGGGCTGCCGGATGAAGGCGTATAAAGCTGAGCCGCGGCTGAAATTTGAAGCACTACCGCGCGCAATTGCGCGATGGAGTCCGCAAGCTGAGGCGCAATTTCCTGTGCGGAGCGGGGAGAAGGATTGCCCTCGGAAATCAACTCCGCACAAAGGGCAACGTTATGCTCCGCGATTCCGTGCAGCATCTCCGCATTGCCGGGAAGGTTTTCCCTTGCTGCAGTGACTGAGTGCGGAATCAACTGCAAGGCTGTGAGCTGGCGATCCTCTCGCCCGAGCGCATCCAGCAATGCAGCCTTGTGCTGAATCAGCAGCTCGCTCAATTCCGTCCGAGCCTCATCGGAAAGAGTCACGCTGGACGAAAAGCGGTTCATCAATTCGGCAATCTGCTCGCTCTGACGCTTCACCGTGAACGAGCTCAGGACAAATTCCTGCACCGATACGCCCGCGGCTGTCCGGTCCATGCCGCGCTGCGCAAAGTATTGCTCAAGAGCGGATAGCTCCGGCACCGCAGCAGCGGAACTTTGCCGGATGGAAGTGACATCCGACGCCGCGGCTGGCCGCGCAGCCATCTCCTGAATAGTCTGAATAGAAGCCGACACATTGGACACCATGTAGAGCTGCGCCTGAAGCTGATGCTTCTCCTCGCTGTTCTCCACAACTCCCTGCACACGCACGCCCCCAGGCTGGCGGACCACTTCAAGGCGGTCATTGGCGTCCAGATGCAAACGATTGAGTACAAGCCGTGCGCCCAGCTCCGCTTCATCGATCTCGACAGGGCTGAGCAGACGCGGGAGATGCGGAAGAACCGAGGCATGAAGGTTCTTTCCAGACACTGGCCCCACATCGGAAACAGCCTCGAACAGATCGGGATTGACGGAGCTCCAGGGCAGGACGCTGTAGTTCAGCTCCGCAATCTCGACCGTCCCCGCATTGCGCAGCTCAACCGTTCTCTCTACCGGATGGAAATCGGCTTCACGCACGGTCAACGACTCCTTCGCGATGCTGCCCTCGGCCATCGTCGCGATCAGAGTCAGCAGCCCTTTTTCGGGGCGCCTTACCACGTCCCGCAACACGCTGGCATGGTCGTACCAGTCGCGGAAGGAGTCTGCCGATAGCGGATCATTCCAGGAAATACCGAGAGCTTCCAGCTCTGCACGGAGCGAAGCATCCTCCTGGCTCAGCTTTCTGTCCTTCAGGCGACGTTTGCCCTGCACGTCGCGGTAGAGTGTGCGTTCCACCTTGAGCCGCGGTGTCTGAATGCGGACGCCCTGTACGACGACGCCATTCGCGCCGGATTGCGCCAGCGCATTCTCCGAGGTGGCGGCACGCCGCAACAGTTCGTCGGCCTTCATTACCGAAGAAGTACGAAGGGACAGGATGAGGAAAACAACTGCGGCCATCGCACAGAGCATGGCCGTCGCCAGCATGGGATTCATCTCGGGCAGTTCCATCGAAGTCGCACGGTCCAGGAACCGCCTCCACCAGGAACGGCGGCGCGGCCGTACATCGACTGCGACGGTACTATCAGTAAAAGCCTCAGCGTCCTCCGGCCCGGAATCCATTGCCGTTGCCCCGCCAGCCGCCAGCAGAAATGTGGGATCGTTATAGTGGACCTCGATCACCGCGCCTTCGCCGGTATACCGCAGCCGCAGCTCCAGCTTGCGGTCATCGCTCAGGGCGACTTCCTGGCACTGTTCGGGCGAAGCTTCGAGCGGCACCGAGGCAACATACAGAGTGAGGAGCGGAATGTTCTGTTCGCTCACCACTTCGACAATATCCAGCGTCTTTTCCGAGCCGACCTGGACCTTCAGCTCACTCGTTGCGGAATTCACATCGCGCATCGCCAGCACATCGCCATTGACCACGACCATCAAGCCGCGGGGATGGTGCTCGTAGAGCTGGCGAAAGCGTTCCATGCCGCCGGCGATGGAGCGGCGGATCTCTTCCTTTGTGGCAGGAGCGATAGGGCCAGATGCACGATGCGCGCGGCGCTTGACGCCAAAGATTCCATCCTGCGAACGCTGCGCCAGCGGCGGCAGGCCGTTGCCGGAATGCACTGCTTCCAGACAACGCTCGCAACTCACAATATGCGCCAACAGCTCACATGGAACCGGTTTCGGCTCACTCACCCCGTAATGCCGCATCCACAGATTGCGGTCCAGGCAAAGCCCGGTACGCGCCTCGAAGATGGTGTGCCGCAGCTCCTCGGCAAAGCGTTCCTCGGGCACGGCAACCTGGCGCGGCATCACTTCCGGCGGCTTGCCTAAACGCATGATCTCCACGCGGGAGGGATCGGCAAGATAGGCTTTCACTTCTTCGCGGGCAGTTCGCAGCAGCTCATCCACAACACCGCGCCTGCTCACCGCAATCCGCGTAATCTCCTCCACGAAATATCCGTGAAAGAAGCGCAGCAGCAAGATGCTGGCGGACTTCGCCGATCGCTTGCGCCAGCACAGGTAGGCCACGATGCGGCGCAGGTCATCCTGCACTTCGATGGGATCGCTGGTTCTCTCTTCTTTGAGGCTCAGGCGCACGTCATCGAATTCAATGAGGGCGAGCTGCTCGATTTTGAACCGGCGGCCACGCCGTATCTCGGTCAGATAGGCGTACCGGAGATACGAATACAGAACCGGTTCGGATTCGAGAATGCTGTCTTTAATGCGGGGCCAGGAGTTCATCAACCGCACAAAGGCATCCTGTACCAGATCCTCCGCGGCAGCACGGTCGTTCTGCGCAAAGTGCATGGCCCAGCGCATCAGCCAGTCGTACTTCGCCTCGAAGAGACTGGCTGGAGTCAGGGATTCGCTTTCGCGCGACGCGTTGTTGGATCGGATCAGGCGCATGGGGCTTCATCTTCATATACGCAGGCAAAATTCTTATCTCAAGCAAAGTAACCGTCATTTCACAAAGACGATTGCGCCTATGGCAGACCGCATATCGGGCCATAGCGCGAACGTACCTTATCTCTTTTGCATTTGTGACAATTTGCGCGGGGGCGCGCAGGCAGGTGGGTGACGGCTCGGAGCCGGCACTACTGGGAGATGATCCCAAAATTAATTATTGATGTTTCTCGTTAATTTCTAAACTCTGACAAACCCGCTCGACTCCGCCTGCTCGTGCGCGTGGTAGCTGCTGCGGACAAGCGGGCCGCTCTCCACGTGCCGGAAGCCCATCTTGAGGGCTTCGGTCTTCAGTTCGGCAAACTCGCGCGGCGTGTAGAGGCGCGCCATCGGCAAGTGGTTCCGCGAAGGGCGCAGGTACTGCCCGATGGTGAGAATGTCGCAGCTCACACTTGCGAGATCGCGGAAGACATCTAGTAGCTCGTGCGTCTCCTCGCCGATGCCCACCATCACGCCGGATTTCGTAAGCCCATCGGGCCTCAGCTCCTTCGCATAGCGCAGCAGCTCCAGCGTGCGCTCGTAGCGCGCACCGGAGCGCACCACGCGGTAGAGCCGCGGCACGGACTCCGTATTATGGTCGAGAATCTCGGGCTTCGCCTCCACCACCGCGCGAATCGCCTCCCGGTTGCCCTGAAAGTCGGGAATCAACACCTCGACGCCGCAGCCCGGAGCCTGTCGGCGAATCTCCTCGATCACCATCGCAAAGGCACGCGCACCGCCGACGAGATCGTCGTCTCGATTCACGCTGGTAATCACGGCAAACTGAAGTCCCAACGCCGCCACGGCCTCGGCCACTCGCCTCGGCTCGTCAAAATCGATCGGCTCCGGCCTTCCCTTCGGCACCGCGCAGAAGCCGCAGCGCCGTGTGCACAGGTTGCCGAGCATCATAAAAGTTGCTGTCTTGTGGTTCCAGCACTCGCCGATGTTCGGGCACTGCGCGCTCTCGCAGACCGTGTGCAGGTTCAACGACCGCGCCAGCCGCTTGAGGCTATGAAAGTTTTCGCCCAGCGGCGCACGCGCCTTCAGCCACTCCGGCTTGGGCGCCGGAGTCTTCCGCGCCGGCTCAATCTGCACCAGACTCATGCCCGCATCCATCACTCTTCTATTGTAGAGGCCGGGCCGCGCACCCAGCGTTCGTCCCTAGTCCTTCGCCCCTAGTCTCTAACTTGGTTCCTTTTCGGGAAAACAGCTTCCATCCTCACGCAAGCCCTGTCCTACACTGAAACCAGCGCAGCGTCTCGAACAACGCGCGATTTATAGATGGCTCAAGCATTAAAAAAACTCGCCGCCCCCGAAGCTCCCGTCATCCCCGACCGCCTCTACTTCAAGATCGGCGACGTGGCCCGCATCTGCGGCGTGGAAACCTACGTCCTGCGCTTCTGGGAGACGCAGTTTCCGCAGCTCAAGCCCAACAAGGGCGGCACCGGTCAGCGTCTCTATCGCCGCCGTGAGGTCGAGCTGGCACTCGAAATCAAGCGCCTCGTCCATCGCGAGGGCTACACCATCGCCGGCGCCAAACAGGTGCTGGAATCCGGCCCGCGCCCACAGCCCTCCCGCATCGCGCCGGTTCCCGCACCTGCTCCTGTTGCGACCATGCAACAGTCCGGCGTCAATCATGCCGGTTCCGGCCAAGCCGGAACAGATCAGGCCGTCACCGCCGCCATCGGCCGCGCCCGCGCCGAGCTGCGCGAGATTCTCACCATGCTCGCCAGTCCGGAGCCAGTGCCGGACACGCGTGCCCCGCGTCCACGCGCCCGCATCCTCCGCGTCCGCCCGGAATCCGAATCGCTCTTTCCCTTCTAGCCCACAAGCCGCATCGGGTCTCTGTCTCGTGTTATCCTTCCCCCAACAGGAACCATGAGCAATCGCGCCATTGCCGCTCTGCCGTTCATCCCCGCCGCTACATCCGGGGCCGGCGAGCCTGTGCGACCGCGCCGTCATCTCCGCGTGCTTCCCACCCGTACCCGACCTAGCCTCTTCGGCGGCGATTAAGCTTCAGGGTCCGCCGAAGATCCTCGTCTGCGTCTACGGATTCGCGTCTCACCCAAGAGCCGCGCCGAATCCATCCCGCATCCGCCGGGGCAGCGCTGCCCCATCCAATTAAGAGCAGCGCCGGTCCCGCCCACGAGAGAGGACAAAAGAAGATGACAAAGCAGGAACTCCACTCGCAATTCGGCCCAAAGCTCGTCACAACGCTCCCCGGCCCAAAGGCTCGCGCCGCCGTTGAGGCAGACTCCCGCCTCATTTCGCCCAGCTACACCCGCTCCTACCCGCTCGTAGCCAAGAGCGGACGCGGCATCCGCGTCACGGACTCCGACGGCAACGAGTTCCTCGACTTCGCCGCCGGCATCGCCGTCAACTCGACCGGCCATTGTCATCCCGAAGTTGTCGCCGCCATCCAGAAACAGGCCGCCGAGCTGATTCACATCTCCGGCACCGACTTTTACGACGAAAACCTCACCAATCTCGCCGCCAAGCTTACCGCCGTAGCTCCCATGCCCGGCCCGCACAAGTTCTTCTATGGCAACTCCGGCGCCGAGGCCGTCGAGTGCGCGCTCAAGCTGGCCCGCTACCATACCAAGCGCCAGCAGGTCATCGCCTTCTACGGAGCCTTCCACGGCCGCACCATGGGCGCGCTCTCGCTCACCGCGTCCAAGCCGCAGCAGAAGCGCCGCTTCGCCCCGCTCGTCCCTGGCGTAACGCACATTCCTTACCCTTACGTTTATCGCAACGGACCAGCCGACCCAACCGCGCAGGAGCAGTGGGCTCTGAATTGCGCCCGCTACATCGAGGACAAGCTCTTCAAGACCACGCTCGCGCCCGAAGAGGTCGCCGCCATCTTCGTCGAACCCATCCAGGGTGAGGGCGGCTACGTTCCCGCACCGGCCAACTTCCTCCACGAGTTGCGCGCCATCTGCGACCGCCACGGCATTCTGCTCGTCGCGGACGAGGTTCAGTCCGGAGCAGGCAGGACCGGCAAGTGGTGGGCCATCGAGGAATCCGGCGTCGAGCCTGACATCGTCTGCATCGCCAAGGGCATTGCCAGCGGAATGCCGCTCGGCATCTGCATGTCGAAGGCCGAGATCATGGACTGGCTCCCCGGCTCGCACGCCTCCACCTTCGGCGGCAACCCTGTTTCCATTGCCGCCGCGCTCGCCACTATTGAGATTCTCAACCGCGAAGGCATTGCCAACGCCGCGAAGGTCGGCGCGCAGATGCTGGCCCGCCTCGAAGGCTGGAAAGAGACACATCCGCTCGTCGGCGATATTCGCGGCCGCGGCCTGATGATCGGCATCGAGCTGGTGAAAGACAAAGCAACCCGCGAGCCCGTCACCGCGCTCCGCAACCGCATCGAAGAGCTGGCCTTCGAGCGCGGCCTTCTCATCCTCGGCTGCGGAGAAACCTCCATCCGCCTCTGCCCGCCGCTCATCCTGAAAGAAGAGGAAGCGACCGTCGCCCTCGACATTCTGGAAGAGGCGCTCGCCGAGGTTGAAAAGCAACACGCGCACATGGGCGAACTCACCGCCGCTGGAGCATAGCTGCCCCATACACTTCGGGTACCCCACCCACGGCGCGTCTTTGTTTTGGCGCCTTGAGTGGGATAGCACGAGCCACAAATGACGACGGGCCGGAGCATCATCGCTCCGGCCCGTCGTCGTTCGTGCACTTACAGGGAGAAATTTACTTCGAGCAGGCCTGCCCCTTCGCCGCGCGGGCGCCAGCCGCCTTCGCATCCGCTTCGGACAGGTACTTGCCCTGCTTCGTTGTGCCGTAGTCCGCAGTACCGTAGCAGTGATAGACCTTGGTGGAGGTGTTGACCCATACCATGCCGGGACCGCCGCCGGGAGCGGCCGTCTTGGTGGTCTTAGATGTCGTGGACTTGCTCGGCGCGGAGCTGGCCGCAGGAGCTGAAGTAGCGGGCTTTGCTGCCGGGGCCGGAGCTGGAGCCGCTGTAGTCGTTGTCGGCTTGGCCGGTGCCGCTGGCGTCATTGCGCTCGATGTCGCGCTCTTCGCCGCTGCCGTCGGTCCGTTCCACGTGTCAACGCCCTTGTGGCCCCTGCACGCGCCCGACTTGCTTGCCGCCGTCGTATAGGTGCCATCCTTACACTTGCCTGTTGCGCCTGCCGGAGCCTGCGCCAACATCACGCACGGGGTCACGGCCATGCCGAGAGCCGCTGCCAGAAACAATTTGCCTTTCATTGAATCCTGTCCTTCCTCAATGGGGGCAGGCCCTGCACGCGCGGCCCGCGCCCGAATCGTACCACACTGTCACGTTCTGATGCGCGATTATTCCCGTGTGCTGTATGCCAAAAGAAATACAGGGGATTCTGTGCAACCTTCGTCTTGACGCCAACCATCTGACGGTATATTGCACCTGCGGCGATTCGAGCGAAGTGTCGCAAGGGGAGACACATGAGTATCTTTGACGCGGTAACGAAATTGGCCTCTGAATTTACCGGCGGCGGCGATAGCAGCAGCGCAGATCAGTCCGCAGTCGCAAGCGGACTTCTCGATCACATCGGCGGCAGCGCCGGCTTAGGCAGCCTCATCCAGACCTTCCAGCAGAACGGCGGCGGCGGCATCATTCAGGACATTGCCAGCGGCAACACCTCGGCCATCGACCCCAACCAGGTCGAGTCGCTGCTCGCCGGCTCCGGCGTGCTCGACGGCGTAGCGGCCAGGACCGGTCTCTCCGCAGACCAGATCAAGTCCGGCCTCGGCAGCGTCCTGCCGATGCTTATCAATCACGGCATCTCAAACGGCCACGTAACCGCAGACGGCCAGCCGGGCGACACTCCCGCGCCGGATACAGGCTCGTTGCTTTCGTCCGTCCTCGGCAAACTTCTCTAATCGCAGCCCTGCGTCATGCGGCAATCCAACTCCCACAATCCAGTTTCCGCAATCGAGGGGGTGCCGCACCACTCATGCCACCTGCAGGGTCATGACGCCCGTGAGGCAGTTACTGCTCCTGCAGCTTCCTTCCACCCTTCCATTCACGAGGTAAGAAATGTCCGCAAAGTTCGAGATCAAGAAAGCTAAAGACAACGAGTTCTACTTCCACCTCAAAGCCGGCAACGGCGAAATCATCCTCTCCAGCGAGATGTACAAGGCCAAGGCCTCGGCAGTGCACGGCATTGAATCCATCAAGAAGAATGCCGGGGTCGACGCGCACTACGAATCGCTCACCGACAAGGCCGGCCACTTCCGCTTCCATCTCAAGGCGGCCAATCACGAGATCATCGGCGTCAGCCAGGGCTACAAGAGCGAAGAGTCGCGCGACCACGGCATTGCCGTCGTCAAGGCTGACGCCGCCGGCGCCGAAGTCGTCGATCTGACCGACTAACTTCCCTGCCTCAACATTTCTTCCGTGGCTACTCTGCCCCGTGCCCCATCCTTGCGGCTTCTTTCTGCCACACCGGGGTCCCCGGCGCGCGATTTTTGTGCGCTGGGGTGGGGAAGGGTGGGATAGCACGAACCAGGGTGAGATTACTCATTTGCGCTTGCGTCGCGGCCCGCCTCCCCTCACAATGGGAGCAATGTTTCCCTCACGCCTGCACGCCGCCGCCATCGAGCGATCCATCTCCGCGCTTGACGCACTCGCCCGCCTACGCCGCCGTGAAAGCCAGCCCAAACACCTTGCCACCGGAGTGCGCGGCGAAGACGCCGCCTTCTTCCATGTGCTCCGCTCCGGCTATACCGTTGTCGCGCGACGCTGGGCTGCCGGCAACGTGCCCGGCGACATAGACCTTATCGCATGGCAGGGCGAGCTGCTCTGCTTCTTTGAAGTGAAAGCCCGCACCGCACGCGACATGACACCAGCCGAACATGCCGTCGATTCCCACAAGCGCAACGTTCTGCGCCGCCTGGCCCGCGCCTATCTCCGCCAGCTGCCGCAAACCGTGCCGCCGCAAGTCCGATTCGATGTAATCAGCGTTTATCTGCTTCCGGGCAAGGAGCCACAAATCCACCACTTCCAGGATTCCTTTGGCTGGCAGGAGCGGTTTGACCGCTACTAAAAAGGCAGCGCATTACGCCCAAGTGGTGGAATCAGAGAACATGACCAAGTAGGTCATGTCTGCTAGAATCGACTCATGCGAACCGCAAAGATCAGCGAGCTCAAAGCAAAACTCAGCGCGCACATCGCGTATGTAAAGCGTGGCGAAGAGGTGCTGATTCTGGACAGAAACACGCCTGTGGCACGTCTTGTGCCTGCCGCGCCGGACGATGATCTCAGCGAACGCACGCGGCGTCTGATTGCCAAAGGCGTGTTGGCGCCGCCGAAGAACCAGACCGGCAAGCGCTTCCAGCCGGAGCCCGCAAAGGGCAAGATGATTTCCCGCGAGGTAATGGACAGCGTGTGGGAAGAGGAGCGGGCTGACAGGTGAGCAGAGAATCCGCGTTCTGGGATACAAGCGTCATTGTTCCGCTTTGCACGACACAGAATGCCAGCAGGGCTGCCCTTCAGCTTTTTCATCGATACGACATGGTGGTTTGGTGTGCAACGCCAGTGGAGATTGTCAGCGCGCTAACCCGTCTATTACGGATGTCGCACATTACCGCACATGGCTATTCCCACGCCAAACAGCAGGCAGAACAACTCGCAGCAGATTGGACGCCTGTGCTTTGGTCACAACAGATTGTGCAGCACGCCTGCACGCTGCTGGAACAGCATCCGCTGCGTGCCGCGGATGCGATGCAATTAGCCGCAGCGTTAGAAGCTTGCGAACATGCGCCGCAGGGTTACCGATTCCTCACAGCAGACCAGCGGTTAGCCGAAGCTGCACGGCTGGCTGGCTTTGCGGTGGAGTTTCTGTAACGGCCTGTCAGCCTTTCGCGTCCTCGTGCTCCTCGTGCCATGCCATCTGGATCGCCTCCAGCCTCGACTCGTTCGACTTTGCCGGGTCGTCGGCGAAGCCTTCGAGTTCCGTCACGTGCTTGTGCAGGTCTGTAAACCGCACCGTCAGCGGATCGAGGTCAGGGAACTTCTCCTGCAACTGAATCCCGATCTCTTCGGCGTCCGTCCAGTAGATTTCGCGCGGCATTCTGTCCTCGTTCTTGATCGAAAGTTCGGGTGCCCCACCCTCGCCGGGTCTTTGTTTTTCCGGCTAGGGTGGGAAATCCGTTTACTTGCCTTCCGCCAGCGTCAGCGGCTTGCCCTCGGAGGTGTAGTTGCGATTCCACTTGGGAATCTCGACGACATAATTACCGGGCTTCGTAATCACTGCCTGGCAGCCCAGCCGCGAGTTCAACTGCTGGTCGGCGGCCATGTCGAGCCGGTCCAGCTCGTCGTCGTCGGCCACGCTAATCCCCGAGTCGCCTTCCTTCACCCAGATGTGGCATGTGGTGCACGCGCAGGAGCCGCCGCAGGCGTGGTCGAGAAAAATATCGAAGTTCTCCGCCACGTCCAGAAACGACATCGGCTTGCCGTGGTGGTCGTAAGGCATGGTGCCGTATTCGAACTTTACCGTCTTGCCCTCCGGCTCGAAAGTCACCTGCACCAATTTCTCCGCCGGAATGTTTGTTGTATTCGCTCCACTCATCCTGATGCCTTTCTAACAGCTTTCCCTCGGGAGCTAAAGCCCCAATTATTCTGCTGGACTTATTTTGCCCGGGATAAATCCCCGGCCTACCAGCCGTGCCCTGTTACAAAGCACATTCAATTATGTCCTCTGGCAAGTCCCGGTCTGCTTTACTTGAACTCCGCAGGAGCCATGGGGTGCGGCGCGGCAATGTTGTCGCCCATCTCATCCCCCGCAGCCTCCATCGTCTTGCCGCGAATCGCCGTCGTCACCGCGGCCTCCATCATCAACTCGGCAAAGCGCCGCGTGGCCTGGTCCAGCGCGACTGTCGCTTGCCGAATTGCCTGCTGATCTTCTCCGGATTTGATAGCGACGAGATGCTTCCGCGCCGCTTCGATCTTTTCCTTCTCATCAGCCGTCAACTGCGCCCATGCCGGGCTCTCTGGCGCTTTCTCCACTGCCGCGAGAATCGTCTCCGCCTCGTTCCGCGCTTCGATCAGCAGCCGCTTGGCGAAATCCTCCTCGGCGTGGTCGAAGGAGTCGAGAATCATGCCTTCCACCTGCTCGTCCGTCAGCCCGTAGGTCGGCTTCACCTCGATCTGCGCCTGCTTGCCGCTGCGCTGCTCGCGGGCTGAAACTTGCAGAATGCCGTCGGCGTCGATCAGGAACTTCACCTCGATGCGCGGCAACCCCGCAGACATCGGCGGAATGCCTTTCAGGTCGAAACGGGCCAGGGACCGGCAATCCGCCGCAAGCTCGCGCTCGCCCTGCACCACGTGAATCGCGACGTTGGTCTGCCCCTCGACGCCGGTGGTGAAATGCTCCGTCGCCGATGCGGGAATCGTTGAGTTGCGCTGAATGATTTTTGCAACGGTCCCGCCCAGCGCCTCGATGCCGAGCGAAAGCGGCGTCACGTCAAGCAGCAGCAGTTCCTCTGTCGCCTTGGAAGCGCCGGCCAAAATGTCCGCCTGCACCGCAGCGCCCAGCGCGACAACTTCATCGGGATTCAACTCGATGTGTGGCTTCTTGCCGCGCGCGCCGAGGTGGAAAAGATCGTCCACAAGCTGGCGCACCACGGGAATCCGCGTGGAGCCGCCGACGAGAACCACCTCGTCAATCTGCTCCGGAATCACGCCCGCATCCAGCATTGCCTGCTTGCACGGCGCGGCAGTGCGCTGCAAAATCGGCTCGATCACATCCTCGAAGACCTCGCGCGGAATCTCGCGCTGGTAGCGGTCGCCGTTGGGTAGTTCGATGTCGAAGTGTGCCACCGGCGCGCTCGAAAGCTGAATCTTCGCGTCAATCGCGGCCTTGCGCAGCGCCTGCACCGCGCCCGGCTGCTGGCGCAGATTCACGCCGTGCTCGGAATGAATCTCGTCGAGCGCAATCGCCAGCAGCAGGTTGTCAATGTCGTCGCCGCCCAGATGCGTGTCGCCGTTCGTCGATTGCACCTCGAAGATTCCATCCTTCAGCTTCAGGATGGAAATATCAAAGGTGCCACCGCCGAGGTCGTAAACCGCAATCGTGCCCTCTTTGGCACGGTCCAGGCCGTAAGCCAGCGCCGCCGCCGTCGGCTCATTCACCAGCCGCAGCACGTCGAGGCCCGCCATGCGGCCCGCGTCCTTCGTGGCCTGCCGCTGCGCGTCGTTAAAGTACGCCGGCACGGTAATGACAGCCTGCGTAACCGGAGCGCCGAAGAACCGCTCAGCGTTGCGCTTCAACTGCCGCAGCACGTAGGCGGAGATTTCAGGCGGCGTAAAGCTCAGCTCGCCAAGCTGCACGCGCGGAACTTCACCCTCTTCCACATCTTTTGCTAAACGGAACGGGAAGAACTTAAGCTCGCTCTGCACTTCGCTCACGCCGCGGCCCATCAGCCGCTTGACGGAATAAATCACCCGCTCCGGCGTTTCGATCAGCACTTTGCGCGCGCTGTTGCCAACCGTCACCGTGGGCCTGCCGCCCTCGGCGGACGCAGAGTCTAGCGCGACAACAGATGGGACAAGATTCGACCCGTCCACGCCGGGAATCACCACCGGCGTCGAGCCTTCCATGTATGCGACGAGGGAGTTCGTCGTCCCGAGATCGATGCCGACTACGCGGTTTTTTGTATTCTCTGCTGCCATGTTTCCTCGGTGGCTCGAAGCCCTCTCAATTTCGCATTCGTAATGTACGGGCTGAAACCCGTACCCTTCAACCCATTCCGCCGAGACAAGGAGATCTCTACTCTCCCAATGTTTCCGTCACATCGCGGACCAGATTGCTGAGATAGCGTCTGCGATCGAGCAGCGCGATCATGCTTTTCTGCGCGGCATCGCGGGCAGTCTCATCGCCGCTTTCGGCGGCCTCGTCCCAATTCGTCCACTCGGCGTGGAGCTTTTCGTCTACTTCGTCTTCTAAACCGAGAAACTTCTTCTCCGCCTGCTTCAGATCGGATTGCAACTGCTCGTCAACCTCACCCATCTTGCGGCCCATCCGCATCTCTTCGAGTTGCATATTCAACTCAAAGACCTCTTCGAGCAGATCGGCGGGCACGCGCGAGGTTCCCATCTCATTTTCAGGGCGATTCCTGCCCGCGAACTCCTCGCCTATCTCCGCTCCATTGAGCTTCAGTAGATAGTAGGTACGCGCGAGCGGGTCTTTCAACGTGCGATAGGCGTCATTGAGCAGCGAGGACTGCGCGAGGCTCCATTCCTTCTCCTCGGCGCTGGCTCGCGCAAAGCGGTCCGGATGCAGCTTGCGGCTCAGCCTGTGGAACTGGTGCTCCAGCATTCCAAGATCGAGATTCAACCTCGGAACCAGTTCAAAGACAGCGAAAAAATTGCCGCCGGAGGGCGGCTGAATCTTTCCACACTGCGCACAAAAAAGCGCCGCGGCCTCAAGCTGTGCCGAACAGGCCCAACAAGCTGCGGAAGCGGCTGTAGTAATGGTGGATTCCTGCGCATTCAACATAGCTCAACCTTACCTGCGCACCACAATCAGGACGAAAAGGAAGACCCGCAGCCGCAGGAGCGCGAAGAGTTCGGGTTGATGAAGTTGAAGCCCTGCCGCATCAGCGTCTCTTCGTAGTCGAGCGTCATTCCATGCAGATAGAGGAACGACTTGGGATCGACGAAGACGCGCACGCCGTCGAACTCGTAAATGCGGTCGCGCTCGCGGGGCCGCGTGTCGAATTTAATCGAGTAGGAAAGCCCCGAGCAGCCGCCGCCCAGCACGCCGAGACGTAGACCGCCCTCTTCCGGCGAGATGCCTTCCTTCGCCATCGCGCTACGGATGCGCGCGACAGCCTTGGGCGTAACCTGCAGGCCCTGCACGGGCGCCTGCGGCGCAGCAGGCTTCGGCAGTGCGGCGATCATTCCTTCTGCGGGCTTGCTCTCGATGCTGACAAAGTTCGACATACGATGCCTTCTGTGCAAATCCTAAAATCGGCATAGCCCCCCATCCTTTTCGCATAGGGCGCGAAAAGGATGGGGCACGGATGCCGGTTGCTTAGTGCGCGGCCGTTACGGCAACGGCTTCGGCCGTCTCAGCCACGCCGTTCTTCTTCTTCCAGTCGCCAATCGCGGCGCGGATGGCGTCCTCAGCCAGCACCGAGCAGTGAATCTTCACCGGAGGAAGCGAAAGCTCCTTCACGATGTCGGTGTTCTTGATGGCGAGGGCTTCCTCGACCTTGCGGCCCTTGATCCACTCGGTGGCAAGCGAAGAGCTTGCAATCGCCGAACCGCAGCCGAAGGTCTTGAACTTCGCCTCTTCGATGACCTGCGTTTCAGGATTGACGCGAATCTGCAGGCGCATCACGTCGCCGCACTCGGGAGCGCCGACAAGTCCCGTGCCAACTTCAGCCGAGCCCTTGTCCAGCGTGCCCACGTTGCGAGGATTGTTGTAGTGGTCCACTACCTTGTCGCTGTATGCCATGTTGTCCTTCTCCTCCCGCGGGGGAAGCCGCGTTCGTACTGTTTGAGCTTTTAGCTCTTAGCCATTAGCTCATCGCACGTTCATTGGATGCACGAGACAGCAGCTAAGAGCTAAAAGCTAACGGCTAAAAGCTGCATTTCTTAGTGCGCCTGCCACTCGATCTTGGTCAGGTCGATGCCTTCCTTCACCATCTCGTAGAGCGGCGAAAGCTCGCGCAGCTTCTGCACAATGTCAATCACCTTCGCGGCCACGTAATCGACTTCGGCCTCGGTGTTGAAGCGGCCAAGTCCAAAACGAATCGAGCTATGCGCCACATCGTCGCCGAGTCCCAGAGCCTTCAGCACGTAGCTCGGTTCGAGCGTAGCCGAGGTGCAAGCCGAGCCCGACGAAACCGCCACATCGTTAATGCCCATCAACAGCGACTCACCTTCCACATAGACAAAGCTCATATTCAGATTGCCGGGCAGACGATGCTCCCAGGAGCCATTGACATGAATGTAGTCGAGCGCCGACTCGAACTTATCCTTGAGCCGGTCGCGCAGGTTCCGCAGGTACGCAGCTTCGGAATCCATCTCCTCCTGCGCAATCGCACAGGCCTTGCCCATGCCGACGATGCCCGGCACATTCAGCGTGCCCGAACGCATTCCGCGCTCGTGGCCGCCGCCGTCAATCTGCGCCGCAATCTGCACGCGCGGGTTGCGCCGCCGCACATAGAGAGCGCCCACGCCCTTGGGACCGTAAATCTTGTGGCCGGAGAGCGATGCCACATCGACGTTATCCTCGATGACGTTGAAGGGAACCTTGCCCACGATCTGCACTGCGTCGCAGTGGAAGATCACGCTCTTTTCGTGGCAGATCTTTCCAATCTCGCGGATGGGCTGCAAGACACCGATCTCGTTGTTCGCGGCCATGATCGACACCAGAATCGTCTTGTCGTCGATGGCGCGCTTGAGGTCTTCGAGATCGATGAGCCCGTCGGCCTTCACCGGCAGGTACGTCACGCGGTAGCCGTACTTTTCGAGGCGCTTGCAGGTGTCGAGAATGGCCTTGTGCTCCGTGACCTGCGTAATGATATGGTTGCCACGCTCGCGGTACATCTCCGCGATGCCCTTGATGGCCAGGTTGTCGCTCTCGGTCGCGCCCGAGGTAAAGATAATCTCCTTCGACGTTGCGCCGATGAGCTTCGCAATCTGCTCGCGCGCGATCTCAACGGCCTGCTCGGCCTCCCACCCAAAGGAGTGGTTGCGGCTGGCCGCGTTGCCGAACTTTCCGGTGAGGTACGGCATCATCGCCTCCAGCACGCGCGGGTCCAGCGGCGTGGTGGCGTGGTTGTCCATGTAAATCGGCAGGCTC
>JAATFM010000189.1 GCA_015655195.1 Terriglobales bacterium | reverse complement strand
ATGCGGCCAGCCGCTCATTGGTGCAGTGTGATGGTGGCGGAACTCGATCCGTTCGCATAATTGGCCCCGCCGGCATACGTTGCGGTGATCGTTTGTGTGCCCGCGGCCAGGCCAGCCGTTGAGTAGCTGGCTTGACCGCTGCTGCTGACTGGCACGGTGGCAAGCAATGTGGAACCATCGTAGAACGAAACGGAGCCTGTTGCGTTTGGTGCGCCGGCGCTCCACGATGTTATTGCCGTGGCAAAGGTGATCGTCGATCCCGTCGCAGTGTAGTAGGTGGATGGCGTCAAGGCCACATTGACCGGGGCGGGCGAGACACTGAAGGATTCCGCCTGCGGTCCTGCGACGGCATAATTAGTCTGCTGCGGGTAGGAGATCACTACCTGATGCGTTCCCGCAACCGGCTTGGAGATGGTGAATTGTGCGCTGCCTCCGTTGAGCGGTACGCTAACCGCTGAGCCACCGTCGAGTGCATAGGTGATGTTCCCTTGCGCGGAGCCGGCATTGGAGCTGGCATTTACCGTGCACTGGTAATTTGCCCCGTAGTCGAACGAAGCATTCCAGCAGGAGACGCTCAGATCGACCGGGACCGGAGACACTGTCGCCGTGGTTACGGCTGAGGTTCCGGCGGGATTATTGCTGTCACCGGAGTAGGTGGCAGTGAGCGGATGCGCGCCTGCAGTTAGGCCGGGTGAGATGTACCAGTAGGCGCAGCCGCCGCCTTGTAGGCTTTGCGTGGTGAGGAGCGTAGCGCCATCGAATATCTTCACCGTGCCGGTGGCCGTAGCGCTGCCTGCCGGTGTGATGCAGGCCGTTACGTTGGTCGCGCCCGAATAGACAAGCTGCGTGCTTGCGAGTTGCAGACTGACGGCCGGGTCGTAGACATTCAGCGCGAGAGTGGATGAGCTGGTTTGATACGTGGAGCTTCCCTGGTACTGCGCAGTGATCGTTACAGGCCCGGAGCCGGTTGGCGTGTAGTTGCAGTTTGCGCTGCCGCTGCCGTTCAGTGCGGAGGTGCATAGTGTCGCTCCGCCGGCGGTGAAGACAACGTTGCCGGTGGGCGTGCCATTGCTTCCGGTAACGGTAGCAGTGAGCAGATCGGCAGAGCCTGCCGGAGGCGCAGTGGATGCCGCAGTCATCGCTATATTGGAAGGCGCTGCGACCTGCTGCGCGGCAAGCACCAGCGCTCCCATGAGCGATGGATTGCCCCACGTGCTGTCTTGCGTGGCCCACCACCCCAGTTTGCCAATGCGGTCGCCCTGGCTGACGGAGTCGTCGATCATTACATCGAAGCCATACTGCTGGCCGGCTACGGGCGCGGTATTCAGCGCGCCGGCAGTCCACGGCAAGGCGATTGTCATCTGATAGCCGCCGTTGGGATACGCGATCGAGGTCACTGGATCGGTGATGCCGCTCGCGAAGGTCTGCTGCCCCAGAATCACGCCGGTAACGGCGTTGTGATCTTCTTCGGTGACAACAGCTCCGTTTCCGGCAAGCGGGAAGGCGTACTGAAAGTCTGTGGGACCGTAGGAGGTGCTTCGGGTGTCGGTTCCGGAGAAGTACAGCTCAACCGTGTCTCCGTTAAAGACGTTGGCCTGGGTGGGAGGGACGAGTGTGCTGTCCTGCACGGAGACCAGGACATAGAGATAGTTGCTGTCCCATAGCGTCTTGTACGAAGCCGTATCGGTGGAGGTTCCGGAGAAGTAGTGTGTGAGTGGAATGAAGGGAGTGCTCGCCCAACTTCCTCCGGCTGTGCCGTCAAGCGGTGGTTGCGCGGAGGCATAGCCGGCGTCCTCAAAGTTGGGAGTGGCGCTGACTTCCTCCGAGTTGGCGCTGGCTCCGCCTGCGTTTGCCGCCTGCACGACGTAGTAATACGTGGTGCCGTTAGTGACGGCGGTATCCGTGTAAGTGATCTCCGGAGTGGAAGCGATCTGCGTATACGGTCCTCCACTGGTTGCTCCGCGCAGAACGTTATAGCTGGTTGCGCCCGTGGAGATGGCCCAGGTCAGGGTTACTTGACTGTTGCCGGCATTCGCGGAGAGGGTGGCCGGCGGCGGCGGAGTCGGGATGCCGGTCGCGGACCACGCTCCGCTCATCGGAACCTGGAAGATATACATCGATCCCGGAGGCATGTTGAAGGTGTAGTTCGGTGTTACAGTCACCGTCGAGTTGCCGATGGGAATGTCCATCGCGCTGGTGTTGCTGGCGCGCGGATCTCCGGTGAGCGTGTAGAGGTTTGCTGTGCCCGTAGGCGTGGCCGGGAAATGAAGCGTTACCGGTGTCTCATTATTCAGGTCGCGCGAGATGACAACCACATCGGCCTGGTTGGGCACGTTGGCGTCCTGGAAGGCATAGACGGTAACCAGCGGCGAAGCGGTTCCATCGGTGCTGGTAGGAACGCTGTTGGCGGTGGCCAGCACCATTGGGCCGGTGCAGTAGTTGTTGCGCATCTGGTAGGCTTCCCAGACCGGCTGAGCACGGTAGCCGTTGGCGAAGTTGGTGTGCGAGCTCCATGGTCCGCCCTGGCTCACGCCGTAGTCGAAGTAGTTCTGTGGGCCGAAGCCGCTCTGCGACGCGTAGAGGTTCACGTCGATGGCTCCGACAGCAGCGGCCAGAGAGGGATCTCCCGTGGTCGATCCCGGACCCTCCTCATACGCCGCCAAACCGTAGACCCTGCCCGCAGCAGAATCCAACTGTTGCTGCGCGACGATGGCGTCGATCAGCGGCTTGTTTGTCTCCGGCAGTTGCAGAAGATCGGACTGGTAATAGGCATCTCCGCTCAGCGAGCTGTTACCACCGCTGTAGAGGGCGTAATCGACGAAGGAAGCCTGTGGTGCCGCGGCCTGCGCGGCAGAACCGAAGGACGGCTGTTGAAAGAATCCATTCACGATGAACTTGATCTGGCTCGAATTGAAGTAGCTCTTGCCCGCGGTAGCATGGCTGGTGACAAAGTTGGCCCATTGGCCATAAGCCGTATCGGCGGGCACCACCTGCGTGCCCCACTCTTCGTTGCCAACCTCAAGATAGATCGTGTTGAAGTCCGCAGTGTAGGGACCTGGATGGTCGGCAGGACGCCTGGCGGCATAACCGACGCCTTCCGGCGCAGCAAGGTACTCGATCAGCTCGCCCCATTCGACTTCCGACAGGGCCATGTTGACGATCAGCCACGGATTTGCGCCCAGCGTTTTCACGTTGGCAAGCGCATCGGGAAGATGTTCGAGCTGTCCGGCCGACTCGTATTGGTTGCCGAGGCCGGGCGTATTGCGCGTCTTGATCTCCGCCGTCAGCCAGCTATCGAGGCTGAAGAAGCCGTAGCCTTGGCTCGACACTCCGAAGTTGCTCCAGATGCGGACCTGGCCGGGCTGATAGTCCTGCCATGCGGACATGACCTGTGGACTGACCGTGTTTGGCGCCCATGCGGCATCGTAAAGCTGGAAGTTATCCACCCATAGTATGCCCGGCGCGCTGAAATCCAGGTGCACACTGGGTTGAACCGAGTTTGGCTGCAGCCCGGGCGGGGCGGGAAACGTCCATGTGAACTCCTGCCATGCGCTGGTGACTCCGCTAAAGGTGTGCGAAACATTCAGGCCGCTGATGCTGAAGGTAACGTTGCCGTTTGCGACGCCGGATTGTTTTAGCCAGACATCGGCCTTATAGGTGTGGCCGGTCTGGAATTCCTCGTCATTCGGACCGACAAACGCGCCCTGGATATACTGCCAGATTCCGTTCGTCTCGGTGTTGTTGTCCGTCAATTCCAGGCTGAGGCCACCTGCGTCCGAGGCGGGAACATCCGTGGACAAGACGTATGGCACGGTTGCGGTTCGCGTGTCGCAGCCCAGTTGCTCTGTGGACCAGTTCGGGCAGTATGTGGTAAAGCGCGGGTCAAGGTACGTGAGCGCAGGCACGAAAGGCTGGTTATCCAGATCGAGCCAAATGATGTCGCCGGCCTGAGTCGGGGGTCCCGATGCGGAAAAGGTAATGGTGTTATTAGCAGCGGACTCGTCTTCACCATTGGCGGTATAGCCGCTTACTGTGTCCGTGCGAAGCAGAGTCCACGCGCCGCCGGCATAGCGGTATGTGCGCGCAGTGGCGCCAACGAAGTAGCCGGTGGCGATACTCTGCCAGAAATCGGAGCCGCCGTCGTTGCCGACATTCTCTGCAATGAAGGTGGTGTCCGAACCATTCTGGCTGGCGGTCAGGCTCAGGCGCGCGTCATATGGCGAGAAGCCGCCATCCGCAAGCCACGCGTTCTCGCCAATGTTCGTTCCCGCGGCCGGCTCCATGTTGAAGCCCGCCCGGACTGGGTTCGCTGCAAGGATCTGCGGATAGATGCTGAAGTCCGCAGGCGCATTGGTGCCTGTGACAGACGTGACAGGTGTAGCCGATGCTTCACTCGACGTGGCGCTGGTTCCGTAGCTGTTGACTGCGGCCACGGTGAAGAAATAGGCGGTTCCGTTGGTCAGGCCCGTCGCCGTATAAGAAGACGCTGTAACTCCTGTGACGATTGGCGTGGAGCCTTCTGCGCCGGATGCTGTGGCTTCGTAGATGTTGTATGAAGTCGCACCGGAAACCGCCGTCCAACTCAGCGAAACCTGGTTGCTGCCGCCGGCCGCGGTGAGACCGGTGGGCGCGGCGGGAACACCCAGGCTTGCGCTCGGCGTGGCTGAGGCTTCGTTAGAGACTGCGCTCGCGCCAGAGGTGTTTACCGCAGCGACCGTGAAGTAGTATGCGGTCCCATTCGTCAATCCAGTCACCGTATACATGGATCCGGTGATCCCGGTTGCGACCGGCGTTGTGCTTTCCCCGCCGGCAGCCGTGCCCTCATAAATATTGTAAGAGGTTGCGCCTGAAACCGGCGACCACGATAGCGTGGCGAGCTTGCTGCCGGCTGTGACGGTGAGGCTCGTCGGCGGGGGCGGAATGACGACCACTACCGATGGCGTGACAGCGGCAAAGTTCGTTCCAACCCGAATCTCATCGAGCGAGCTCTGATTGGCCGTGTTGCCGCCGTAGTAGGCAATGCTCTGGAAGGCCGTGGTGTTTGCGGGAGAGTATTGCAGCGTCGGAGTGGCCGGGGCCGTTCCGCCAAGCGATGTGGGATCGACGTAGAGGCTGATCTGATCCGGCTGGCCGTTCGATCCAAAGGTATCTGCAATCACAAACAGCGTGGTCTGGCCCGTCACAACCGGCACGTTGGTCTGTAGCGTGGTTCCGTTGTACTGCAAGCTCCACAAAGGATTGCCGCTGGAGTTGTTGGAGGCGGAACCAAAGTATCCCACCTCAATGTTCGCGGGAGACGGCAACCAGCTTTGTCCGCCGCCCTGCGCGGTCAAAGCGACATAAGGCGCGGCGTTTTTCACATCCTGGCGCAGCAGGAAGCTAATCCAGATAGTCTGCCCCGGCGCGTCGATCAGGCCGCTGGAAAGGTAAGCGCTGAACGGACCCGCTGCGCTCACATTGAGAGCTCTGCCCGAACCCTGATAAACGTCGCCGCCGATGCCGTAGTTACCGCTCGTCGCCAACCCTGCATACGTGAGCGGAGTAGTCGAGGTGATGTTATAGCCGGGTACATTCTTCGAGCCGTTCTGAACCTGCCATGCTGCCGCCCAGCCGGAGTCTCCGCTGCCGCTGGCGCCGTTGAGCACACTGCCGCTCGCTTCGCCAAACGGCTCGTAGGCCAAAAGCGGACTTGGAGGCGCAGGCGTTGCTCCTGCCTCATTCGAATAACCGCTGACGCCGGCGCTATTGGCCGCCGCAACCGTGAAGTAATACGCCATACCGTTTATCAGGCCGGTGACGGTGTAAGTGGTTCCCGTAATGCCCGTGGCCACGGGTGTGGAGCTTTCCGCGCTCGGAGACACGCCTTCGTAGACGTTGTACGAGGTCGCTCCCGAAGATGCCGCCCACGACAGTATGGCCTGCCCGCTGCACGAGGTTGCAGTTAAGCCAGTGGGAGCCGGCGGCGGCCCGATGGGAGACACGGATGCCTCGTTGGAAAATGTGCCCGTGCCGATGGTGTTTACTCCTGCAACCTCGAAGTAATAGGTTGTGCCATTGGTCAGGCCAGTTACCGTGTAAGAGGTCAGCGTGACGCCGGTTGCAATCGGAGTTGTGCTTTCTCCTCCCGAGGCCGATCCCTGATAAACGTTGTATGCAGTGGCTCCAGCGGACGCTGACCACGACAGCGTAATCTGTCCGTTACTCGCCGTGGCCGTTAGAACCGGCGCCGGCGGCGGCGTGGATTCCGGAGTTGCGCTCGCCTCGTTCGATGGCCCGCTTGCTCCCGATGAGTTCACCGCCGTAACTTCGTAGTAGTAGGTCACGCCGTTGCTTACGGCCGTGTCCGAATAAGTAGACGAAGAGATAGTGGCAAGCAATGTCTCGCCGCCGGAAGCAGTGCCGCGCAGCACTTTGTAGTTGGCCGCGCCTGGCACCGGTTCCCAGCTCAAAAGCACTTGCTGATTCCCGCCATTGGCGACCAGATTGCCGGGAGCAACAGGAACACCACCATTCGTATAACCCAGCAGATTGACTAGTGCGTTGTATTTTGCTGTTGTCAGATTGCGGTAATCGTCGGTGGCGCCCCAGTCGCCATACCGGCTGTAAGCACTGGACAGCCCGAAGTAGCCGAAGAGACTGGCTCCCTTTGCAAACCAGTTGTTGGCTATGTGGTCCTGCACCAGCGTGTTCATTCCGGAATCGCGATTGGCAAGAATCTGAATGCCAACATTTGTGGTGTCCTGCGTGCCGCCGTTATCGCTGGCCGGACCGCCCTCATAGGCGAATAGCGGCAGACCGTACTGCTGCGCGGTGGCGAGGTTCTCTGTCACGTAAGAGACGCTGGCGTTGCTCGACGCCTGCATGTCGGACAGAACTTCAGGGATCGTCGTGTCGCTCGCATAATTCGGCGCGTTGAAGTAGTCTCCCTGCGCCATTCCGTAGAAGTAGTTGCTTGGAGGACCGTAGGTATTCTTGAACCATGCCAGCGCGTTCGCCGCGTTGGAGCCTGAGCCTTCATCAAGCTGCCACCACGCATAGACAGGGCGGATGGTAGTGTTCAGCGAGCCAGGCCCGAAGACCGACTGGAAGATTTGCCCGATCTCGTAGAGTCGCTTGATATGGCGGCGATAGGCCCAGTCGTATTGGCTGGTGTCGCCATCGTTGTTCAGCACGGACCCGCCGGCGTTTACCTCGTCCTCCGCGGCCAGCAGGTTCCACGTGTACTGCAGAAAGCCGGAATTCCAGACCTCATTGCTGTGCTCGATATAGACATGCAGACCGGGATTCAGCCCGACGTTGCCGGTGAATGCGTCTCCGTTCTTGAGCAGGTAAGCCAGATTGTAGATGTAGCTCGTGTCGTCGTAGCCCGTATTCGAGTCGGGAGCGACGTAAGTAGGATCGAGCGGGTCCGAGCTGCCCGTTGCGCTGATGGGAATGTTAATCCATATGTCTTTGTTGGTGGCGTTTGCAAGCAGGATGACATACTCCCACGAAATGCCCCATGCGCCGGGGTTGATGTTGGAATTGGTTGAGGTATTGGTGCCGATGCCCTGGTAAAAGTCAGCGGGAAGGCTGCGTGTGGACCAGTTCAGTAGATGATGGCCGGTATCGCCGTAATATCCAGGGTTGGTGTTGGTTCCCAACCATCCCATGAAACGCAGATAGCCGAACGGCGAGAGAGATGTAAGAAAAGCCGGGTCGAATGCCTGTGTCGTACTCGCGCTGAAGCCGGGCCGGATAGCCTGCAAACCCGTGATGCCGGTGTTGGTGCCGCTGGTCGCTGTTCTTTGCGTATTAGTAAAGCTGATCTCCATCAGCGCCGGCCCGTCGGCATAGGTCGGGCCTCCGGGCATTGTCACATTGACCGTGGTGGTATTGGTCGCGGCGTTATAGGTCTGATTGGCAAAGGTGAGCGTGGGAGCCCCCGAGACATTGGACAGTGTGGCTTGTCCCTGAAAAACGATGGTGTAAACGCCGCTGCAATCGGGCTGGTATTGGTCCGGATCATCGATGATGCCGGTCCACGCAGGCACCGGGCGATTGTCAAAAATGACCGCAAGACCGTCCGAGAGCGGATTTCCATTGGCATCGGTGGCAACCGGATTGCCGCTGGAATCGAGAAAAAGCCTGCCCTGATCCTTGAAAGCATCAATGAAGCCGGTAGGCCGGTCGGCAACTTCAACGCCGATCTGCCCCGGATACGTGGCCGCGGTCTGGCTCCATAGCGTTGAACCGCCAGCCAGGACGGTTAGCACGAGGCAAACGAGAAATGCAACGACATCTGACTCGACTCCAGCGCGATTCAATGTTTTCATTTGCGGATACGCTCCCGATGTATTCCTGAGGCGCGGCCATTCAAACGCGGGTCAAATTTCCTTGTCAAGTGAAAAATTATGCTTCTATTGAAATTTACAATTGATCTGCTTGAAATGTCCGTCATGGCGGAAATACATTTCAAGCGCGGGAACACTGGGATTTCGATTCGATAAATGGCTTTAGTTCCGGTGGAAACATTGTTTTTGATATGCTCAATTCGCCTGCCGCGCAGACTTCCGCGATTACGAAAGTCTCATGGACCTTCGATTGCCCCTTTCAGCCACGCGCGCCGCGATGCCGGCTTTTATCGAGCCGGCATCGCAGTGCATCGATAGCATGGCAGCAGATTCACGAATCCGCTGCCGGCACAATTCAGCCGAGGTATGACATGAACCGCAGATCGTATCCCATCATCGCCGGCGCTGGTAATCGGCATCCGGCATTTGCAGCAGCGAGGCTCGCAACAACCGCCGCGGTGCTGATTCTTGGCCTTGTGGGCACCGCCCTTTCTCAATCCGCTCCTGCGGCCGCCACCGGAGACGCGCGCGTCGGCCAACTGCTGCGCCAACTGACTCTTGACGAAAAGATCAGCCTGCTTCACGGCATCGGCGAAGACGCAAGCACCGATCAGGGGCAGGCAGGTTATCTGCAAGGTGTTCCCCGCCTGGGCATTCCTCCGCTCCGCATGGCCGATGGCCCTCCAGGCGTGCTTACGCGCGTGCCCGCCGCCGCACCCGTGGCGACGATGGGCCTTGCCGCGACCTTCAGCCGCGAGGACGCGCAGGCCAATGGCGTTCTGGTCGCGCATCAGGCCCGCTCGCGCGGCATCGATGTCGTGCTCCAGCCTTTCATCAATATCGACCGCGACTTTAGCTATGGCCGCGGCTACAACACCTACGGTGAGGACCCAGTGCTCACGGGCCAGATCGGCGCCGCATTCATTCGCGGCGCGCAGGGCGAAGGCATCATGGCGCAAGCCAAACACTATGTGGGCTATGACACCGATGGCACGAACGTCTTCATCGACGCGCAGGCACTGCATGAGATATACGTGGCGCCTTTCGCCGACGCGGTGGAGGCAAACGTCTCCTCGATCATGTGCTCCTACAACAAGATCAACGGCCCATATTCCTGCGGCAACGCTATTACGCTGAACAAGATTCTGAAGCAGGAATTGGGCTTCAAGGGCTTCGTCACCTCGGACTGGGGCGCTACGCACGGCACGGACTTTATCAAGGCCGGTCTCGATATGGAAATGCCGGGACCGCTGCCGGTTTCATGGTCTTCGCCGCAGTTTTTCTTCGATGTGCCTCCGCCGCCGGAGCCGCCCGCAAGACCGGGAGAAGTCAAGGCGGAGAACGCTGTTCCCGAAAACCTTCCGGAAGAACCGGCGCGCGCCAACCACTGGCCAAAGGACCCGACAAAGCCCAGCGAAGACCTGAAGCGCATGGTGCAATCCGGCGAGCTGAGCGAAGCTGTCCTTGACCGCGCCGTGGAACGTGTGCTCCTGCAAATGGAACGCTTCGGCTTGCTCGATGGAAAATCGAAGCACACTATTACGCCCACACCAGCAGAGGCCGGCGCAGAGGTCATCCGCAAAACCGGCCAGGACGCGGCAGTATTGCTGAAAAACGAAGATCACGCATTACCGCTCCAGCCGAAAGACCTGCAATCGCTGGCCCTGATCGGCCCCGGCGCGCGCCAGACGATTGCCGTTGGTCTTTCCGGGGAAAAGGCCGTTGGTCTCCCGGAGCGCGAGATTGGAACGCTGCAAGCGATCGAGCATCTGACCGCGAACGTCCCGAATGCGCGTCTGAGCTTCGCGGTTGCCAACGACATGGACGGCTCGCCGATACCCGCGAAGTATTTTTCCCATGACGGCAAGCCGGGTCTGGTACGAAGCGCAGGCTCTGCCCCATCAACGACTGACGCGCAGATCGACTTCACGAAAAAAAGCGGCGCGGTATTGCCGCCCAACACCACGGCCACGTGGCGAGGCACTCTCAACGTACCTTCCGCGGGCAACTACCGCTTGCATCTCCAGGTGCTGGGCTGCTATTCCAACCTGATTGTGGACGGCAAGCGCGTGGCTCGCGTGGGCCTGATGTGGATTCACGGCAACATCACGCAGGCCGGTCAGGACAACATCCTTCCCACCACGGATGTGCTGGATAATTTTCGCGTGGAGCTTCCTCTCAGCGCCGGCCCGCATAGCATCGCAGTGGAAGTCATGCCGGACAGCTCCAATAATCCGGCGCAGGTGCGCCTCGCGTGGGTCACGCCGGAGGCGCGCGCGGCCAACTATGCCGCAGCCATCACATCGGCTCGCGCTGCGAAGACGGCCATCGTCTTTGCGTGGAGCAGGGGCTGGCCCACCTTTGCGTTGCCCGGCGACCAGAACCAGCTCATTGAGGATGTAGCCGCGGCGAATCCAAACACCATCGTGGTGCTCAATGTTTCTCAGCCTGTGGCCATGCCGTGGCTGGGCAAGGTGAAGAGCGTGTTGCAAATGTGGTGGCCGGGCGATGAAGGCGGCTGGGCAACCGCCGACGTGCTACTTGGCAAGGTGAGCCCGGCAGGCCGTCTTCCGTTTACCTGGCCGCGGCGCGCGCAAGATATGCCGGCAGCGGACCCCGTGCACCCGGAGCGCACGCGCGAGGGAGTGGATGGAAAAACGACCTTCTCCGAAGGAATCTTTGTGGGCTACCGCTGGTTTGACCACCAGAAAAACGATCCCCTGTTTCCCTTCGGCTTCGGACTTTCCTACACGCAGTTTGCATATTCCGACCTGACCGCAGAACCTGCACCCGATGGCGGCGCAGATGTGAGCTTCCATCTCCACAACACCGGGACGATGGACTCGGATGAGGTGCCGCAGGTCTATCTTGATGCGCCTGCATCTGCGCCGTCAGACGCGCAATTCGCCTTGCGAACGCTGGCTTCCTTTACGCGAATCCATCTGCGCGCAGGCGAGACGCAGACGGTTCGCCTGCATCTGCCGCTGCGCCGCTTCCAGCATTGGTCTGCAACAAAGGACCAGTGGGTAACTACTGCCGGCATTCGCAACGTGGAGGTTGGCGCATCCGAGCGCAATTTGCCGCTTCATGCGAGCCTCAACATCGCGCAGCCCTGAGAGGCTGAGCTGACAGACCGATCGGAAAGGTTGCCGCCATGTCGAAGAAGCGCGCAGTGTTCCCGAAGATCACTGCGCGCTTCCATCCTGCGTAACGGAGTAAAGCGCTACCGGCCCAAGTAAATCGGAAACAAGAAGCAGCAAATCCGCCTTGTATGCTTCTCAGTCGGGAAACAATTTCACCTGGGATACTTCGGAGCGTTACGATAATCGATGCAATCGCGCCGGTCAACTACACGTCCCGAGTTCGCATACCGGCAGTTCGTGGCTTTGTTGCTCTTATTCACTACGGAGGAAAGAGAATTTATGAGCTCACGAAGAGCGCTCGTGGTTCATGGGGAGCGCAGCACCGCATCTCTTGCGATTTTTGCTGTGAGTGCCGTCATGACATGCGCTCTCCTGACACCGGTTGCACATGCTGCCAGCGAGCCGGTCCCGATACCTGAGCGATGGAACGCAGAGTGGATCTCGCATCCGACCGCGCCGCTCAGGGAGCCGACAGTATTTCACTTTCGCAAAACCATCCAGTTGCCCGCAAAGCCGGAACACTTCAATGTAAAGGTAAGCGCGGACAACCGGTTCCTTCTTTTCGTCAATGGCATTCGCATTGGGGAAGGTCCAGCGCGCGGCGATCTTCTGCACTGGCGCTACGAGACCTTCGACCTTGCCTCCGCGCTACATCCAGGCCAAAACACAATCGCCGCCGTGGTGTGGAACTTCGGCATCTACGCGCCGCTGGCGCAGATCGGCAACCGAAGCGCATTTCTGATGCAGGGCGATACGGAGACCGAATCGGCTGTGAACACCGACGAGACGTGGCAGGTGGAAACTGAGCCTGGACTCAGCTTTATTCCGCGCACGGCAAATGGATTCTGGTCCTATTGGGCGGCGGACCCTAGCGAGCGGTTGGACGCGCATCTCTATGACTGGCAATGGATGCAGCCGGATTCCGGCGCGGCGTCGCGCTGGGTGGCCGCTGCGGGCGCCATTCGCGAATCGATTTATCCGCAGACCAACCGGCCAAGCCCGCATGAGGAAAGTCCTGCGAATCCCTGGGTGTTGATGCCGGACCCGCTGCCGCAAATGGAATTTCGTCCCGTGGATGCCGGCAAGGTGGTGCGCACAAATCTTTCCGGAGGCAATGCGTTTCCGGCAGCGCCAGTCACTGTGCCCGCGCATACCACAGCGGAGATTTTACTCGATCGCGGCACGATGGTCTCCGGTTTTCCGGAGCTGGAGGTAAGCGGCGGTGACCATGCGCGAATTGACATCGGATATACCGAAGCGCTTTACGACGCAGAGCAAAAAAGAGGCAATCGCAACGAGGTGGGCGACCGCAAAGTGTTGGGGATATTCGATCAGTTCCTACCCGATGGCGGTCAGCACCGGCGCTTCATGCCGCTATGGTTCCGCACATGGCGTTATCTGCAATTGAAGATCGAAACCGGAGATGCGCCGCTCACACTGGAGGGCCTTGGTGTGCACTTCAGCGCCTACCCATTTCAGGAGCGCGCAGCTTTCGCGTCGAGCGATCCCGATCTCGCGAAAATCTGGGAGATATGCTGGCGTGGCGCGCGGCTCGGAGCGCACGAAACCTACATGGACACGCCCTTCTGGGAGCAGTTGCAATATATCGACGATACGCGGATACAGGCCCTGATTTCCTACACAGTTGCCGGCGATGACAGGCTTGCGCGCCAGGCCCTGCACGCGTTCGACGATTCCAGGGTGCCGGAAGGAATCACGCAGAGCCGCTATCCGAGCCTGCTTCCCCAGTTCATCCCTGACTTTTCGCTGAGCTATGTTGCCATGCTCCACGATTACTGGATGTACCGGCCGGACGACGCAATTTTGAAAGAGCTTCTGCCCGGCACGCGGCCCATTCTGGAATGGTTTTTCGAGCATCGGCTTGCCGATGGCTTCCTCGGCAACCTGCCATATTGGAATGCAATCGATTCGCCGCGCGGCGTCAGGGATTTTCCGCGCAAGGACCGCGAAGGAAGATCGGCGCTTGTAACTCTGCTGTTCGTCGATGCCTTGAAAGACGCGGCTGAACTGGAAGATACATTCGGTGACCAGCAGCTTGCGGCAAAATATCGTCGCGCGGCTGCGAACGCTTCCGCCGCTGTATACAAAAGCTGCTGGAACGCGCAGCTTGGTCTGCTGGCGGACACGCCCGACAAGAACAGCTATAGCCAGCACACCAATATCTTCGGCATCCTTACGGATACCATTCCGCTTGCGGATCAGGCGGCAGTACTGAAGAAAATACTCGCCGTGCAACCTGGAGACCAAGCCGGCAATGCGTCGATGGCAATGGTCAGTTATCACTGGCAGTTCTATCTTTCGCGCGCCATCGATAAACTGGGCGCGGACTATCTGAACACGCTGGGGCCGTGGCGCGAAATGCTTGCGCAGGGCCTGACCACAACGCCGGAATACCAGGACCCCACGCGCTCCGACACTCATGCGTGGAGCGCGCACCCGGTCTACGATCTGCTGACGATTGTGGCAGGCATTCACCCCGCGTCGCCGGAATTTGCCGCTGTGCGAATCGCGCCGCACCCCGGAGCGCTCGAAAGATTCGATGCTTCCATGCCGCATCCGCAGGGTGCAATCCGCGTGCAGTACAAGCGGGCCGTGCACGGCGCAGAATTCACCATCGATTTGCCGGGCTGGCTTAATGGAACGCTTGAGTGGCAAGGCAGAAGTTATCACCTGCATGGCGGAAAGCAGATCGTTCCGGTGGAGTGAACGGCATTGCGGCGGTTTCCTTACTGTGCGCCGCGAAGTCGAAGCTCAAAGCGATGCGGATGCGGCTGCGCATCCGCGCGCTGGCGTGCCTCGGCAGCCGGCATTGCCGCGGCCAGCGCCGCCGCGGTCTTCGACGACTCCGCCTCATGCGAGCCATAGATAATATCGAAGCGCGCAGACTCGATCACATTGCGCGCCTGCGTATCGGCCGCAACCAGTCTCGCCTGCTTCAGCATCGGCGTATCGAGCGTGGCCAGATTGACTCCCGCGTGAAGCTCCTCTGCCGAAAAGGCCGCGATCTTCTGCCCATCGATGAGCAGTTCGTAAGAGCCCGATGCCAATCCCTCCACCTGCAATGTTTCCTGATCTAGGGCACTCACAATATCCGACAGCTTCAGCACGGTTCCAAGCACGGGATCAAGCTCCGGCGGAGGAAAGGGCAGCGGCAGCGCCTTTTCCGATTCGGTCCACTCGATTCCGGTCTTCATGCGGCGCGTATCCGCAATCTCGGCGTTGACTGCGGTTGCGGTCGCGGATTCGGCAGTCACGTGGAATACAGCCGAGCTGACAAGCATTGGCGCATTCCAACTCTTGAGCAGGCTTTCTGCCATGATCCAATGACCGCCCTGCTGCGGATGCACGCGATCCGGAATCACCTGCTGGGCAAGATCGGGAGCCTGCTTGCTGATCGTCTTGAGAAACTGCGTGACAGGCGCATTGAAGTCAACGACGGAAAGATGCTTCTCCGCTGCCAGGTGCGCGGCAAACTCGCCGTCATCGAGCAGGACGCCGTTGTACCCTCCGGGGTATTGCGGCTCACGCGTCACATCGTCATAGGGCGATGGCCCGATCAGGGTAATCTGCGCCTGCGGCAAATGCTGCTGAAGGGAATCGACAAGATGGCGGTAGCCGTCGCGATAGGTGGCGACAATGCCGGACTCGCTCTGCCGATAGTAGCCGTCATTCATGCCAAGCATAATCGTGACAACGTTCGGCTTCCACGGAAACACATCGCGGTCGAGACGTAGATCGACAGGCCCGGCATATCCGCCGCTGACCCTGTCGCCGCCCACGCCGGCATTGTGAAACGAGACCTTCCAGGAAGGAAAACGGGTCAGCACAAAGTTCTCAATATCCTCCGTGTATTCCCGCTGGGCAGTAATACTATCCCCGTAAAATGTAACGCGGTCCCCATCATGCAGCGTGAAGCTCTGCGCCTGCGCGCATGCGGACCAGAACAGAAGTAATCCTGAGACGACGAGTGCTGTAGTAGATAACGATGCGAGTTTGCAGGGCATTCCAAAAACATCCTTTCCGGTATCGGCGTAAGGATATATGCTCCAGCCGCGCCGTGCACCCCGGCCGACGAGCTAAATTTGCCATTGTCTTGAAAGGGCGCGGCTTTAGCCGCGCCGTAAATCGCCGCAAAAGGACAGGGGGCTTTAGCCCCCGAGGAAATGCCGAAAAGAAATCAGGACACTACCAGAGAACGGAACCTGTATGCTTCCGGCGCGGTTCCTGGTTTATCGTGAATTGGAACGACATCGGCTTTCAAATGAAAAACTATTTCCGTACACTCCTGGAGGCGCATCAGCCATGACGGCAGGCAAATTGATTCCCGGTTTCCCATGTTTCAGCATATTAGCGATCGCAGCCCTAGCCACGACATGCGTCAATGCCCAGCTCCCGCGAATCCCTCAGCAGCCCGCCGCGACTCTCGCAACAACCGCCGTTTCTTCCGCGACTGGAAATGAAATCACGGACCCCGTTGCCGATCCAAAAGCCATCGTGACTCTCGGCAAGGCGCGGTTTACAGTTCTCACGCCGCAGCTCATCCGCATGGAATGGGCAGCGGACGGCAAATTTGAGGATCATGCCTCGTTGGTATTCCTCAACCGCAGGTTGCCGGTGCCTGAGTTTTCGCGGACCGTGACGAAGGGTGGGCATCGGCTGCTTCTCAAAACCAGCGCGCTGACGCTGACGTATACGCCGGCAGCAGGTCAGGCCAGCGGCCAGTTCACACCGCAGAATCTCAGCATCGAGCAGGCGGTTGACGGCAAGCCCATCGCCTGGCATCCGGGACTTGCCGACGAGCAAAACCTTCAAGGCACCACGCGAACCCTGGACGGCGCACTGGGCGGCAAGACCAAAGAACCGCTTGGCGACGGTCTGGTATCGCGCTCCGGGTGGGCGCTGGTGGACGACTCAACGCGCCCGCTCTTTGACTCATCCGACTTCCGCTTCAAAGATGGCGAAAACAGCCCCTGGCCCTGGGTCATGGAGCGCCCCGCCGGAGACCGCCAGGACTGGTATTTCTTCGGCTACGGCCACGACTACAAGCGCGCCATGGGAGATTACGTCCGCGTTGCGGGGCGCATTCCACTGCCGCCACGCTTTGCCTTCGGAGCCTGGTGGTCGCGGTACTGGGCCTACTCCGATCAGGAGATCGATGAGATCATCCGCGGGTTCCACCAGAACAATGTTCCCCTTGATGTCTTCGTCATCGATATGGACTGGCACCCGACCTTCGGCATGAAGTTCAACGTGATGGATACGAGCGGCCACTCAAAGGGCTGGACAGGCTATAGCTGGAATCAGCTCCTGTTCCCGGACCCCGATCAGTTCCTGGCCAAGCTCCACGCCGATGGACTGAAAACCAGCTTAAATCTGCACCCCGCCTCGGGCATTCAACCGTGGGAAAATCATTACCCGGAGATGGCGCGCGCAATGGGCATCGATCCGGCGACCAAACAATATGTGCCGTTCGACATTACAGACAAAAAGTTTGCAACGAACTACATGAACCTCATTCACCATCCGCTTGAGAAGCAGGGCATCGACTTCTGGTGGCTGGACTGGCAGCAGGAGCCGACCACGAAGATGGCCGGAGTAAGCCCGACATGGTGGCTGAATTACGTTCACTTCACCGACCAGCAGCGCGAGGGCAAGCGTCCGCTGCTTTTCCATCGCTGGGGTGGGCTGGGCAATCATCGCTACCAGATCGGCTTCTCCGGCGACACATACTCCATGTGGCCGTCGCTCGCCTTCCAGCCCTGGTTCACGGCCACCGCGGCGAATGTGGGCTATGCCTACTGGAGCCACGACATTGGCGGGCACATGCCCGGCGCCATCGATCCGGAGTTGTTCACGCGATGGGTTCAGTTTGGCGCTTTCAGCCCGATCCTGCGTACACACACCACCAAGAACGCAGACTCCGAGCGGCGCATCTGGGCCTATCCTGAGCCGTTTTCCGACATCCTGCGCTCGACCTTCCAGCTCCGCTATGCTCTGCAACCCTATATCTACACCGAAGCGCGCCGCACCTACGACACCGGCGTAGCCTTCTTCCGCCCGCTCTACTACGACTGGCCGGAAGCGCCGGAAGCCTACACGAGCAAAAGCGAGTACCTCTTCGGCGACCAGATGCTGGTGGCTCCCGTGGTAACGCCAGTGGACAAAGCCTCCGGTCTGGCGACCGAAACGGTATGGTTGCCCGAGGGCGATTGGATCGAATGGCCCACGGGCAAGCATCTGCAAGGTCCGGCAAGCTTCGATCGCAGCTTCTCCATCGACCAGACGCCGGTTTTTGTGAAGGCGGGAGCCATTGTGCCCATGCAGCCGCCCATGCTTTACACGGGCGAGAAGCCAGTGGACCCGCTCATCATCAACGTATGGCCTCTCGCGTCAGGCTCCACGTCCAGCTATTCGGTGTATGAGGATTCCGGCGTCTCGGTCGAGTATCAGCACGGCGTCTTTGCCCTTACGCCGATCCATGCCGCGCAGGACGGCGACACGATGCGCGTTGAGATTGAGCCGGTGGAGCGCGGCTATCCGGGCATGATGACGAGCCGGCGGTATGAGGTGCGCCTACCCGGCGACTGGCCCCCGGAGACAGTGACGGTGAATGGCGTCACCGTGAACCATGCCGGACCAACAGGCGAAGACGGCTGGCGCTATGAAGGCAACACGCTCACAACCGTCATCCCTGTGCCAACCACAAGCGTGAGTTCGAAAGTCACGGTTGAGGTTCATCGCGCCCATGACCTGGCGGCGCGGCGCGGCGAATTGGATGGTTTCCCCGGCGCCATGACGCGCTTGCGCGGAGCATACGATGCCATCAGCCAGACCTGGCCCGCCTCTCATCCGCCGGACGCGCTTGTGGACGCGATGCAGGCAGGCGGTCGGCTAAGCTATCACCCTGAAAAAGCTGCCGAGGAACTGGCGCACTTCCACCAGGCGCTGCCGCAGGCCCAAGCCGCAGTTGAGGAGATTGGACGGGACTTTGCGCAGCGCGCAGACCAAGCTATCCGGCACGAGCACGAGGACACGCGGCCTGCCAACGTGGATGCCTCGCAGCAGAAGCGCGCAGACGCAATGGCCAGGGCACAGAAACAGGTGAGTGAAGCGGCGCATTAAGCTGCGCCGCTTCTGCGGCATGAGCTTTTCCAATGGCAGTCGATCCGTGAAAAGCGGAACGGCTGCCGGATTCGCATCTCTCCCTGGTGACCGTCGATGTGGTTTGTGCAAGCCCGTTCCTTACCGCACCTGCCAGGCAGGCCACGCACGTGAATTCATATCAGAAATAATTTCAATTTATCGACTTATGATTGGATTTCAGCACGAGTTCCGGCAGCATATGTCCTGTGCGCCTTCGTCAATCACTGCCACGGTCGCATGCCGCACAATATGGCCTTATATCGCAGGTTTCAAGAAATCTGCTCTACGACTCGCCGATCAACGAGCCGAATAAGATTTAGACGCATTCCGGCTCGTCATTTCGGAAATGTCATATGAGGAAAAATTCCAATCTTCTATTGACAGTCCAATAATTGGAGTATTAGATTGCGTTCGGCGTCAGCGCAAATGTAGTGAAGCGTTGAAATGGACGAAAACATATTCATCCAAGAGAGACGTCTGCGGCTAAAGCAACAATTTTGGGGAGGCAAAACACAATGTTTTCAGGAAAAATTCAGTTTCGTTTGGGAGCGCTATTTCTGTTTCTTCTGGGCCTGACTGTACCCGGCCTTGCGCAATTCGGCAGTAATGTGCAGGGCACGGTAACCGATTCTACCGGCGCGGTAATTACCGGCGCCGCAGTTACACTCCACAACGTAGACACCGGCGTCGATTTGAAGGCAACGACGAACTCGACAGGTTATTACCGCTTTACCGCTATCGCGCCGGGCAACTATGCGGTTATTGCCTCGCTTGGAGGATTCAAGACGGAATCAATCACGGTAACCGTGACTTCGGACGAGACGCGCGGAGTGGACGTAACATTGGCCCCGGCCGGAGCAGGGACTGTCAACGTGACGGTGACTTCAGTGGCCCCGGACCTGAACCCAGAAGAAACCCGCATTCAGACGACGCTGAGCTCAGCCGAGATCAACCAACTTCCGATGGCGGGCCACGATGTGCAGCAGCTCATAGCACTCACGCCCGGCGTGACTGGATTTGAGAATACCAATCCGGCTGGTGGGTATGGCTCAACACTTTTTGCGGGGAGCTGGGCCCCTCCCTTCCAATCTAACGGCCAAGGGACCAACGGCAATTTGTATCTGATTGACGATCTCCCGGTGTCCGATGCCATAAACCAGGGCGGAGCAATCATGATGCCCAACGGGGACATGATTGATACGGTTTCCCTTCAGACACAAACATACTCGGTCGAGAATGGCACATCCGCTTCGCTGCAGACTTCCTTTAGCACCAAGTCGGGCAGCAATAAATTCCACGGTGACATCGATTACACCTACGCCAGTTCAAACGTGGGCGCGGCTGAAAGTGTTATCAACACGATTAATGCTGCGCCATCAAGTGGTGGGTCAGCGTATGGTACACCATCCGATGTCGTGAATCCATTCCATCAGAACCAGATTCTCGGTTCGGTGGGGGGACCGATCTTTAAGGATAAGACCTTCTTTTTCTTCTCGATTCAGAGGCAGAATTCCGGCATTGGCAATGTGGGTGCTACTGGCCAGGACAATTGGGATCCCGCGTTCATCGCGTGGGGAATCCAAGCCTTCCCGAATTCGGGCATGGCCAAGGCGATGACCCTCGCCCCTAACACACGCGACACGCCAGGACCGCTGTATGCGGTAAAGGATGCGTCTGCGTTGGACAGCAACTGCGGAACTCCCCAGACCGTAAACGGACTGCCTTACAACCTGCCTTGCGACACGCCGATGTACGATCATGGGCAGGTCTTCAATCAGGCTCAGCCATTTAACGGAACCCAGTTCAGCATTCGTTTGGACCAGACCTTCCGGGATGGCAAGGATCGGGTCTACGCCATGTACGAGCGCATCCACCAGAGCCTCGGCGATCTGGCCGACCGGCCCGCTCTGGATGCGGTCACGCCCAGCACCAACAAGTATGCCTCGCTCAACTGGGTTCACGTGTTTTCTCCGAAGCTGCTCAATGAAGTGCACGGCGGCAACCTTCGTCAGACCAGCGGACTTTTCCTGGTCGATCCCGTTATCGCTGGATCGATTCCGACGAGCCCATTCGGATTGGACACAACCGATGGCTATCAATTCTGGTACCCATTTGGCGGCATGCCTTTCGCGCCTAACAACCAGTTGGAGCACACCTACAATCTTCGTGACACCGTGAGCTACAGCTTCCGTAATCACAGCATCCGGGGCGGCTACCAGTTTTCCCGCCAAGACTACCTCGAGAACCAACAAAGTTATGGGCGAGGATTTGGAACCTTCAACATAACGGATGCTTTCTCGCTGCTAAGCAACACGGGGAACTTCTCATGGTACCTTTGGACCATCAGCGGACTTACCGGCGGATATCAGCCACAACTCTATGGAGCTACCTCAATCTATAACGGCGTTTGGATCGACGACACCTGGAAGGTACGTCCGAACCTGACCATCACTGCGGGCATTCGTTACGACGACTTCGGCAATCCGAGCCCTTATTCGAATTCGGGCGCGTTTTCGCCTTTATATCCGGGCGCCGGATCGAACTTCCACGAACAGGCGTTGAACACGACGGTACATATCTCTCCAAACGCGTTTACAGGCGCGCAAAATGAAAACTACCAGCCCCGCGTCGGCTTCTCTTATACGCCGCTCAAAAGTAGAGAGCTTGTCATTCACGGCGGAATAGGTCTGTATGAGAATGCCCTGACGCCGGCCCAGATCGCTAATAACCTACCAACTCAACCGCCGGTGCGAATCAGCCTTACTGAAAGTGCACCTTTGCCTTTCGGAGATTTCACGACGGCCACAGCCCCCTGGGGTGAAACATACGGCGGCAAGTTACCCTTCCCGGTCTATGGCCAGGATCCATCCGGGAATGTATACTCGTGCCCCGCAAAAACCGACACGCCAGACTGCATTTACCAGGTCAACCTTAACGGCTTTGCACCCAATGTAAAGCCTGAGAAATTCCTTCTCTATTCGCTGGGTATCGAGCAGCAGTTCCCCGCCAACATTGTTGCCGGCATTACCTACTCCGGAAGCCACGGTTACGATCTGGTTGTAGGAGCCGTAGGACAGGGGCCGAACGGAGTTAGCAATTCCGACTTCAATTTGGAACCCGGCGTGGTGGGATCGACGAGGGCCGCTCCTGAGTGGGGCCAACTCCGGTACTCGGTCAACGGCGGCACCACAAGCAATTTCAACGCCTTGATCGTAACCCTCAAACAGCATTACAAGGGGCTAAGCTACCAGGCTAACTACAACTGGGAAAGGGCGCTTCAATGGGCTCCAACCTATGACGATTCCTCTTACGGTCAAGTTGCCTTCTGGCCGGCAGTTTACGATGCCAAGGTCTACTACGGCCCTTCTTCCATCGACATCGCCAATTCGTTCTCCTTCGGCGGCTCCTATGAGATACCGAAGTTCAGCGGAAGCAGCCATCTCCTCAATCAAGCAGTCTCCGGCTGGAGGCTCAGCACCATTACGGTAGCTCAAACCGGCACACCGTTTAGTGTAGGCAATACAAGCGGTCCCTCCTACGCTTACGACAACAGCATCGGCTTTGATGGAGGCGGTGGTGGTACGCCAGCGTATCCAACTCCGCCCGCAGGCTTGGCCAGGAAGGGATACTCGCGCACGGCGGTGTCTAAGACCGGAGTCTTCACCGGCGCCACATTCACCGATCCGGTGGGTGCAGGCACGGAGCCTGTGCTCAGCCAGCAGGGCGCGAATACCTTCCGCAACCCTGGATACTTCAACGTCAATGCAGGCTTCGCCAAGGCCTTTGCTGTGCCTTTCTTCTGGAGCGAATCTGCCAAATTTACCTTGCGCGGAGACTTTATCAACCTGCTCAACCGCACAAACTGGAATGCGATCACGAACGACGAAGCAACCCAGCCCCAGTTTGGCTTCTCTACAGGTGCCGGCAACAAGCGCTACTTTCAATTTGGAGGACGGTTCGAGTTCTGATCCGTATCCGTGGTGTAAGACCACCGGTGCGCGCGCTGCTTCATAGTGCGTGCACCGTTTTTTGCCCACGTCTCTCCGCACCAGCTATGCGATTCCGGCGGAATTCCTTATCCTGACGTGCGTTCTGCAGCGGAAACGCTTCTCCTTCGATCCTGAACGAATCGCCCACCTGCATCCTTCTCAACCTATGCCATGTTGTGCAGGGACTGCATCTGGGTCCACATGGAGTGCCCGACGATCTTTGACCCAGTGGAAAAGAAACACTGGAACAAGGTGAAGGGCCGGAAAAGCAGTGCCAACTGGAAGGTTGGTCCTTGGCCTACTTTTGTTTCGGTCATATCACGGCTAGCGATATGACCGGCGAACTCTGCCGGCGCTAGGCTGCTCCGATGCGCTGCGCCCATCCCATTACCACAATCGCCACATGTCTTCCAGCGATTGCTATAAAGAGATCTCTCCGATGTGTTGCCCCAGGGCTCCTGTCCACGTGGCTACAAGGTGCCTCTTCAAGCCGACAGTCATCATTTGAAGTCAAACGCCTCCGCTTCGATCAATCGAAACGTCGCAGGACGAGGTGGCCCATCGATTACAACTCGAATTCCCCGCGTCTCTATTGCGGAAAATGTAAAGCGATTGAGGCTATTGGCGATCGGATGTCTAGGCTCATGCAGTTGTCCGGGTATCGGTCGCCATTCGTTCCCGGCCAGATATTCGAGTGTAACGGCCGTCGGTGCCTGATAATTTAGCTCATCTCCAAGGAAATAGAGATCCACTGTCGTCACTTCACGTTCTTTGCCCCAGTCGACCGAATACCAGCTTTGCTTGCCTGCTGTATCTAACGCCGGCGACCAACCGTTCGGGATTTCGGGAAAGAACCAGAGCCTGCCATCGATTGCCTCAGCCGGAGAGCCAATCACACTGCTTGAAGATGCGGCTGCCGACGGAGTTCCCGGAATTCCAGGGTTCACTGCGAGGTCGGCACGAGTATGAGCCTTATGGGAAATATCACTGCGGAATCCGGATAGAGAAACCTGCACTCGCCCAAGGCGTGGCAAATTGGCAGCGAGCTTTCCGTCAACAATCACGGAAAGTCCGCGAGCCATCCGATAATGAGCGCCGGTTTGGTCGTAGACTATCGTGACTACGTGTCCGTGATACATCAAATTGTCCACCAGAAAGTACCGAATCGGATGACCCGCCGAGTCCTCATCGGAAGGAATCAGAGGATTCAGCTCAAGAACATCGTCCGCCCGAGGACGGATTCCCACGAGCCCGCTCAAAATCAGATCGATATAAGTCGAGTGATTGTAGTGGTGGGAACGAGGCAAGCCGACGATTGGAAGTCCCGTGTCGGGATTGTAGTCCTCTTGAATATCCGGATGATCGGGTGACAGAAAATGCTGGTGCGTATATTGCCTCAGCAGTCGAAGATAGTCCTCGCTCGTGATTACGCTCTGAGGGTAGTCATTCAGCAGATTTGCGAGCCCCCCAAGCACCTGCGAGGTTTGAAAGGGCCATGACGGACCATTCCACTGGCATTCCGGATTACCGGTTTGCCTGTCATAGCGGTATTGCACCATGTATTTCGCATAGCCCGGCTCGACAGTGCGAAGACCATATTGACCGCCAAGTTCCGACGAGGCAAGTATATGGCGCCATGCCTTCGCCATTTCGGTCCCGGAGGAGTCTTGCGGCGGGAGTTCGTAGAGCCACGGAACATAACCGACGAGTTCTCTGCCCCGAATGAACTCGCCCGCCTTCACGAACGCTGTGGATCTCTGATAACGATCCGTGAAGTGTTCGAGGTCCGGATTCCAAAGCTGGCTCAAGACGGCAGAACGAATTTGCTCCGCACGACTTAGATAGTCCTCTGCAATATCGCGACGGCCGGCTGCGGTCGCAACCTGAGCTATGGCATTTGCATTTGCAAACTGATAACTGTTGATGGAAGGTCGAAAAGCGAACCCATTGATAAATCCGTTCTGCCGCTCATCTGTGCTGGCGTGCTCGGTAAAGCCAGTTCCAGAAGCATCAATCGATGCAATCGTGTACTCCGTAGCGTCGCTGATCGGATCGATCCAATAGAGAGAGCGGCGCCGGTCCAGATGATCGTCCCACTCGTTGAAGATGTATTGCATCGCATCGAGATGACGAATTGCCGGCTTTGGATCGCCTGTTACCAGAGTCGTGCTCCAGGTGGCTGCCGCGATGGATTCGGAGAAATGCCGGTCGTTCCCTCCACCGGAATATAGATGGTCTATCAATGAGTCGACGATTGCCGGATTGCGCATCCAGCGGCCCTCCAGCAGATGGAAGGACGAGGAATCGTTCAAATCGGTGTAGGGCTGGCGTGCCCATGGAACGTTGTCGAGGAATTCCGTGACGGTTGTTCCCTGGGCTCCAATCTCGCGAATATGAGAGCGATACAGCTTCCAGCGATAGTAGTAAATCTGCTGAATTTCAGGGTCATCAATCTCAAGAAAGGGAATATTCTCCAGGAACCATGGTGCGTCCGCTCCGAAGTACTTGGCGGCCAACTGCTCCTTTGGCACAGAGGGAATAGAAGGCTCCGCCTGCATTTGTCCCTGAAACAAAGACAAGCCGACGATCAGCCAGAGTAGAAGCCGTCTCTCTTTGCGCCGTGGATGAGAATTGCAATGTGCGTGGCGTCTGTGCCCGGTAGAAATCATCCGTGATAAATCTTCGATGTTCATTCAGTTCACCAAATATCTCAATGTCGGATTGCGGCCGATCGAAAGACGTCGAGCGCATCGATTGGCTTCATGCACGCATATCGGTTTGCTCCACCAGGCATTGCCGACCTTACTCGGACCTGTCTTCTCAGCGCGCAGTGTGCCCCTCAAAGGAACGCACTGCGCGTGAGTACCTTACTGTACGTACGGCCAGCCATCTGAAGTGAAAGCTAACCGATTGATGCCCAGTGTCGACGCTCCATTGTTGTTGCCGTTATAGTAGTGGTAAACAAGAGTCGGAGTTGGTGCGCCGTTGACGGTATCGGTAAAGACGCTCTCTCCACCAGGGCCGACGATGTTCGTATGCGTACTTAGCAGGATCGTTCCGCCGTCGGCAGTGAGATCCAATCCTCCACGATCTACATACGGACCTGTTGGGCTGGTGGAACGACCGACGACGATGCGATAAGGACTGGTTGCACTGCAGCAAGCGTTGACCGATGCGAAGTAGTAATAGTACTGTGTCCCATTTACTACCCACGGATAGATGAACGCTCCTTCCTCACCTCCATAGCGGGTAGCGATAATGCCAGTCATGGTTGTTCCCGACTTCATTTTGCCAGTGGAGGGATCCAACTGAATCAGATGCGTGCCGTCATACCACGATCCAAAAACAAGCCACCAGTTTCCGTCGGCATCGACAAATGGAGCAGGATCAATCGCATTGTAAGTGGTACCCGACACAAAATCCCATCCATAGCTGCTCGTAATCGGGGTATTCGTGGTGTTGCTCCACGAAGAAACGATGAACCCACCGTCCGTCCATGGCCCATACGGGGTTGTGCTCATGGCAAGGCCGATGATGGCCTCGCCGCCTACGGTATCCGGCTCTACGGGAACCGAGTAGTACTGGTAGTAGGTGCCATTTGCATACATCACGCTGGGCGCCCAGACATCGATGTCCGAACCGTCATTATCGGAAGGAGGAGTCTGCAGTCCTGTCCATGACGGAAAGTCAGGACCAATAATGGGGCAGTGACCGTCCTGTACGAGCCATTGTCCGCCTTGACCGGTCGTGCACGCGCCAAGGGGAGAACTTGCCGTCGTATAGGTGAAGGTCGTCATGTCCGTCGAATAGGCAATCGTCTGGTGCGTGCCATACAGCCAGTAGGTTCCATTGGAATCTTTCAGCATATTGGGATCATGCACGGACGTGCCGTTGCCGGCGACAGACAGAGGCATTGGATAAGCTGCGGTCGTCGTTTGCGTAAGCGCCCACTCCTGGCATGTGCAACCGGAACCCGTAGCAGCCCGCGCGTTTTGATCGATCGTCGCAGAAGAGGTCGTATTCGAGCCAGCATCTTCCAAGTACAAGCCGCTGTTCACATTCTTAATTAGATAGTTGCCATCCTGGAGCAGGTAAAACTGCCAAAGATGGTCGTTGGTGCCATTGTCCGCCCATTGCAGTGCCTGCTGCCCGGCCGCCGTTGACGCATTAAGTATGCCGAGAACCTGATGGGTAAGCATATTTTCAAAGCTGCCATTGAGCTGACCTGCAGTTTGGTCATACGGCATATAGTGCCACATCGAATCGGTGGAGCTGGTATTGGTTTCCTGGATCACATCGGCCCCCGCTACCTGGCTTTGTCCGGATATGCCCAACACCATCCCACTGGCTGCATTCGTGATCTGATACTGATACGTCGCGCTCGGCACAGTCAGTGTGCCCATGTCAGGCGTCGCGATATTGATCGTGAAACTCTCCGAGGCAGTCGAACTCGTGTTATATCCGCTTGCCACGGCGATTGCCTCAATGGTCTCCGACGTAGCAACCGATATAGCAGCAGTGTATTTTGTCGACGAGGTTGTGGGAGCAGTGCCGTTGGTGGTGTAGTAAATGATCGCGCCCGCGGTGGAATCGGTGATCGTCACAGATTGGGCAGCAGTGAACGTCCCTCCATCTGGCGAGATCACAGGCGTCGCGGTAGTTGGTGTTGTTGTGTTGATCGTGAAACTTGCCGAAGCCGTTGCGCTCGTGCTGTAGCCGCTGGCTACGGCAATCGCCTTGATTGTCTCCGAAGAGGCAACCGATATAGCCGTGGTGTATTTTGTCGAAGAGGTCGTGGGGGCCGTGCCATCGGTGGTGTAGTAAATGATCGCCCCCGCAGTGGAATCGGCGATCGTCACAGACTGCACGGCGGTGAATGTCCCTCCGGCTGGTGAGATTACCGGCGTCGCAGCCGCATGGGTCGGCGTATTGTGCGAAGAGCCGCCTCCGCAGCCACCGAGAAGTGCAGCCGCGAACAAACCCAATCCCAGCGCGGTTTTGTATTGCCTGAGGAGCAGACTCAATAAGCGATTCATACGCATTTCTCCACTTGATTACGCCCAGTCGCGGGATCAGCTTTCAACGTATTGCGAAAGAATCTCCTGCCATGCACGAACAACTGCGTGACATGGCCAAGCTCTGAATTGGGATGAGATAGATTCCCGGGGGGTGCGAAGGAAGCGCCGGGAAGACGCTTCCTTCATTGAGCAGCATTGCCCAGTGGCTCTCAAACTCTTACCAGATAAATTTGGCGGAGAGCTGTACGTTCCTGGGAATGTTGGTTTGTGGGTCGTAGAACTTATTGATTGTGCCGAAGTGGCTGCCGCTATCCTGGGCATAAACCCAGTAGTCCTCTCCGCGCCACGACGGATGATTCGTTACGTTATACCCTTCGAAGCGCACTTGCAGCTTGTATTCTCTCCACACGGCAAAAGACTTGCTCATGCTCAAGTCGAGGTTCTGTCCCCTGGGCCCGCGAACACCACTATCGCTGACGTTCTGAGCCGCGGCGAACTGCGGCCTGACAATGTAGTCGTAATTATGGCCGGTTCCGGCGCTGTTCACCGTGCAACCCTCATAGTCGTTCGGGCTTGCATCGCCGAGTGCATACGGTGCATTGTGTGCAGAGAGTCCGTACTCATCGTTGGCCGGCGGATTGGGATCGTACCAGCCGACGCACTTGCTCATGCCCCGGATGACCTGCTGCGTCTCTGCGCGGTTATGCACGCCATAGGGTTTTGTGTTGAGGATTTCCAGGCCGTAGGCGCCTCCGCCTCTCGTCAAAGGAGGAGGTGTGCCTGCTTCCCATGTGTAAATAGCGCCCATGGTCCAGTTGCCCACTGCGGTATCCAGGATGCGGTTGGAGCCGCCCAGGAAGGTGCGGCCTCTGCCCACCGGAATGTGCCAATCGGCGTTTGCCGCCCAGCGCCACCGGCGATTCGATTGGTCGATATAGTGCGCACGGATACGATAAACTTCATCGGCCCACCCGCCGCCATCCATCTGCTTGGCCCATACAAAGTTGCCGTGGAAGATCAGCGCGTCATGCCAGCGATGCGTGGCCACCACCTGCAAAGAATCGTATTCCGTATAACCATCGTTCAGTTCGGTCTCAGTAATGTCTCCGAACTCCGGATAGGGACGTGAGAATACGGAGGTTTGAAGCTGACCGGAGGTATAGTAGCCGTTCTGGTTCCCGGTATTCGCAGGGGAGAATGAATCGATTCCCTGGAACGGATTGGTAACGTAGTTGGCATTGGTGGCCCGGTAATCATAAACGCAGTTTTCATACCGACCAACGGTAACGCCCATTTCCAGATTGCAGCTGGATGCATACTGTGCACTGATGTGGTTGATGTTGTCCGATGAGTCCATGTTCAATCCATGGGTTCCTACATAGCTCACATCTATCGTGGTGTGCTGCGAGAGCTGGCGCTCCACCCCCAGGGAGTAGTTGAGCACCATTGGCACCTTGAAGTTAGGGTTAACAAAGCTAAAGGAGTTGCCCAGTGAGCTCTCAAGTCCCAGGCTGGACCCGGTGGGCTTTGCAATTGTTGGGAAGGGATTGCTGATCAGAGTGCCGTTCACCGTCGTTCCGTTCGTCGTACTGGAAACATACGAGGTGCCGGCGGTAAATCCCTGGTTATATCCCTGTCCTGTAAATTGCATATACGTAGTCCCGATACCGCCGCGGATAACGGTTTTATTGTCCAATGCGTAACCAAAGCCAACACGCGGCTGAACCAGGAGCCTGTTCGTATGGTAGAGATTGCGGGACTGGCCATTGACTCCTGCAAAGGTCAAGCCACCCATCAGTGTTGTGCCGGCCGGCAAAAGACCAGTTGCGACAACAGCAGGATTTACGGGGTTCACAACTCCAGTTTCAAAGTTGCCGACGATCTTGTTGGCAGATTCTGAAGGAGCACCCTGAATATCCCAACGCACGCCAAGATTGATGGTCAGTTTGGAGTTTAGTTTCCAGTCATCCTGAAAGAAGGGAGCGGCGTAGGGATAGGTAAAGTACTGTCTCACGCCGGTAAAGATACTTCCACCATCTCCAATGCCGAGCATGAACGAGGCAAGACCGCTGCCTTGTCCAGAGAGGCAGTCCAGACAGGCAGCGTATTGCTGGGTGTACCAGTCGGTATTGTTGAATTCGCCGGAAGCCGCGCTACCGTAGTAAGTACTGGAGCGCTGCATACGGTAATCGAGGCCAACCTTCATGGTGTGAGCTCCGCGAACATAAGTCCACATCGGCATCGCAGCAAGGGTATTGCTGATCGTCAGTTTGTTGCCGCCGTTGTCGGCATTGTTGCCAAACTCCGTAACGCCGCCATGTCCACCGATGCTGATTTGCGGGAAGACCTGCTCGCTGACCTCCGAAGCCAGGCTGCCGAGACCAATATTCGAGAGATCGAAGGGCGAGGGGCCCTGGTTCTGGTTGTATGCAAAACGCTGGAACGAGAGATGGAAGTCAAAGAGTGAATTGGCATTGAAAGTATGCTGCCAGTCAGCGATGCCGAAGTGAGTCTGGAAGACGAGCGGAGAAACAGCGCGGCCAACTGCTCCGGGCAGTGAGTCGAAAGTCTGAGCATCCGTATTATTCTGCCAGTTCTTAGTCCAGTTAAAACGAATGTAGGTTCTGTCGTTGTTACCGAAGTTGTGGTCAAGGCGAATCGTTGCGCTGTCATAAGGAAGAGTTCCCGATTCTGACCATGCGAAGTTATTCTCACCCCACAACAGGTTCGAGGCCGTGACTCGGTTAGGCACTGGTAGATAGCCTAGGATCGCCTGTGCCGTCGCATTGAGCAGGTTAGTAGGAATCTGGTTGTTGGCAAATGGCGTGCGCGGATCCGTCGAATCATAGGGAGTCGTGATTGAAAACGGATTGTAAATATTGAGCGGTTCATGGCCTTCGTTTCCTATCCAGTAAGCACTGCTAAAGTCGCCTGTCTGCGAGACAGTTTTTGTGCATGTTTCCGTGATGCCGCTGATCGTCTCATAGCCTGGGCTGCACTCTGGCACGCTGGCCACGCCGGACTGTGGATCCTTTTCGAGGTACCGCTCAAACTGCAATGTGAAGAAGGTTTTGTCATGGCCATTGTAGAGATGCGGAATCACCAGCGGGCCATCCAGTTCAAAACCGTATTGGTTGCGGTCATCGCTTGCTTTGGCAAGATCCTGAGAGTCATTAAGTTCCGTATTCGCGTCCAGCCAGTTACGGCGGGCGTTGTAATACCCCTGGCCGTGCAAGGTATTGGTGCCGTATTTTGTCACGATGTCGAAGATGCCGCCGCCGGTATGGCCGTACTGGGCATCATAAGGATTCTGAATAAACTTCATCTCCTGTACGCTGGCGGTCGGAGGCACAGTGCCTATGTCGCGGGCACCGAAAGTAATCGAGTTGTTGGGCGCACCGTCCATCTGGAAGTCGTTCGAATCGGCGACGCCGCCATTGACGGAAAACTGGTTGACCGACTGGTGATCGAAGGGACGAACCCAGGAGGATCCCGCGACGTTAGTTCCCTGAAAGGTAACCGCGGGGGCGGAGTTCACCAGCATGAGCGGATTGCCGCTGTTAAACGGCGACTGTTCAAGTTCGTCCTGCGTAAAGGCCTCGCCCCTGCTCGCATGGGTAACGTCGAGCTGCACCTCATCGGCGCGAACGGTCACGCTATCTGTGGTTGCACCAGGCTTGAGAGTCAGATGGACTGTGACGACCGCATCCAGGTGCAGTTGCACCGCCGTCTCGACAGCCGTGCCAAATCCTTTGGCAGTCGCCGACACGTCATAAATGCCGGGACGCAGGGTTGGGAAAACAAAGTCGCCGGTCCCCGTGGAGACTGTGGTGACGTCCTGATTGGTAGTCACGTTATGCGCCGTGACTGCAGCGTTGGGAATTACGGCGCCGGTCTGGTCCGACACTCGCCCCGTAATCTCGGTTGAGGTTTGTCCGCTGGCCGTAAAAGGAACTGTGATGCCGGCCAGTAGGAAAGATACAAGAATCAAGCATTGCTTTGTTCGGTTCATCTGGGCTCTCCAAAGTTAAGCACTGGGAGGACGCAAATCGAGACTTTGCTCTCCATATACGATTTGTCTTGGGTTCTTGCCTGAACGCAGTATCCGAACTTGAGAAGGTCGGTGTACCCATGCGAGAAAACGATTACCCAAATATACAGAAAAATACCTATTCAACATCCGGAAAAACAGTATTCACTCGCACATACCATTGTCAACAAGAAAAAGATTTCTCAATAAAAATTGCCTTTTCAAAGATTGCCGTGACGCGCCACAAAATAAGCAAATATTTCACATATACATATGATAATAAAATAGTTATAAAAATAAATACCGAGACCGATCATGACGCGTCCGCTTCCCTCAGGATCATGCACCCAGTCTACGATTAGCAGAATATGGGATAGCGATTACTTTATTGGTCTTTTATGATCGCGCATTGAGTCTCTCGACAGCGCAGTTCGGTAGCAGCCGTCTCGGCCCTGGGGCGCCTCGACACCGGCTCCATCCGCGTAGGCATTTTCAGCAGATGGAGTGTGCCCGATCCAGTCTTGTCTCGCATTTTCCCAGGATAGAGGACCGGATTTTCCTGACCATCCTTCAGTAAGGCAAATCGATCACGTTAATCGAATAGGGCTCAAAGCTGTGTTCGAATGCAGCCCCGGACACCCGAATAGCGTGCTCGACCGGCGCCACCGCGTCCGGATGTGTAATGGAGTTAGTTGCGTTTGGCGATTTGCCGCTCAGAGTGATTAGCCTGGCCTCGTGCTGCGCCGTCGACGCACCGTCCAAGGCAATGTTGAAGCGCTTTACCTCCGACGTTGCGTTCACAATCTTGATATAGAGCCGCCGCTGCTGCGCATCGCGCGTCACCGAGGTGTAGATGCGCGGTCCGGCATTCGCCAGCGTAGATGCCACAACCTCCGTTCCGAGATGATTGGCAAACATCACCTGCGCCCAATAGCTGGGCGACCCATAGCTGGTTAATGCGTTGTAGCCGATAAGATCGGTCTCCCATTGCATACCGCCGGGGTTCACATTAACGAACAGAGGCGCATAGCTGGCCATGATCACGATGTCGCTGTTGCGTTCCATTCCGGTCATCCAAGCAGCATCGCCCAGGGCCGCTTGGAGATTCGGCGTCGGTTCGCCTTCGCGCGTGGCCCACTCGCCTACAAATATCCTGGGACCGTTGCGGTCCGTCTTGTCGTAGTGCCCGGCATCCGCAAAAGATTGCTCAGCCGACATATAGTAGTGCTCGTCGAGCACGTCCGGCTTCATGCTCTTGATGGGGGCTGTTGCGATCAACTGCAGGCCAGGATACTTCTGTTTGATCTCCCGGTAGTACTGGGCATAGCGGCCGTCGTAGGATCCCGAGCGGTCAAAAAAATCTTCATTCCCAATTTCGACATAATGCAGCGGAAAAGGCGCAGGGTGGCCGTTTCTGGCCCGCTCGGCGCCCCATTTGGTATTGGCATCCCCGGTAACGTACTCGATCTCATCGAGTGCATCCTGAATATAAGGCTCCAGTGCTGATCCCGGCTCTACATGTTCCTGTGCCATCGAGTAGCCGGCGTAAACCGCAAGCACAGGCTCGATCTTCAAGTCTTCGCACCACTCCAGAAATTCGAGCAGCCCCATGCCGTCCGATGAGCGATAGTGCCAGGGGCTCGGGTGAGTCGGGCGGTCGATCCACGGCCCGATGGTCTTCTTCCATTCGAACCGTTCCGGAATGTGGTCACCTTCAAGATAGTTGCCGCCGGGCAGCCGCAGGAACTGCGGACGCATGGCAGCAAGTTTCTCCATCAGGTCAACGCGATTACCAAAGGGACGGTCATGGTAAGTCGGAGGAAAAAGCGAGACGAGGCCAAACCAGATCGTTGCGGGCCGCGGAAGCGTGAGCTGAAGATGGTTGTCGGCGCTGGCGGCAATATCGCCTGTCTTGAGCGTGAAGGTGTAACGCTTCCAGTCGCCGCCTACGCCGCTCACCGTGGCACTTGCCGCAATCGCGCCTGTCTGATCGTTCATCAGTGCGACGGTGACGGGCAAATCGGCGCTGTCCGCTTTTGCGTAGAACGAGCCTGTATAGATTGCGTGGGGACGAACAGCCATGCCCCAGAAACCGTCGTTCTGCACGCCGGCAGGCTCCGCTTCCGTGGCTGCGGTCACCTTGACCTTGAGGCTGCGCGGCAGTGCGGCGCTTGGCCCTGCGTGCTCGTCGGCAGATACTTCAACAGCGGAATTGCCGCGCTGAACGATCGTCCAGTGCGCCAGCGCCTGCCAGCCTCGCCCGATCGTCCGGTCGCGTACAAGCTCGGGATAGAGACCGCCGTCGTATGAGAAGTTGATCTCCTCGGTCATCAGGCCGTACAGCGTAGGGCTGACCTTTGCGGTTGGCCGGTTTTTTAGATGAACGGTCAGCGAAGGCTCCTCGGCGATAAGAGCCGCGGGCACTATTGCGAGAGACAACAGGGCAAAGATTTGTTTGAACATGAAATGCCGTCCTCCTGGAACATATTTCCGGACATAGATGAGGCAGTGCCTCACAACGTGGCAACAGGCGCCGTGCGCCTGGATGCCTCAGGGCTGGCTGGAAACGATACAGCCATGCCGTTATTTGGTGCTGCGGCGCGGGCGGAATTTCGCCAGATAGATCACGCCAATCAGCAGCAGCAACGCGCCCCACCAGATGGGCGTGTGCAACTGAGCCAACTGCACGCCGGCGGGATAAAGGCCCGTTGCCAGTTCATCCAATCCATAGCCCAGAATCAGGAGACCATAGATGAACAACATGACACCGATGAAAAACCAGATCGGAATTCCGGAACCATGCATAAACTCAAAACCCTTTCCTCTACCAGAACAGAATGTTTAGCGCTGCAAAAAGGACGACGACCAGGACCGCCCACGCCCACGCATTTTTATAGAACGGCACGGGATCTTCCTTGGGCAGCACCGTCGCACCATAGACCAGGCCGTTCAACTCTTCCACCGGCCGCGGCCTGGTGAACAGCGATACCACGAAGATGACGATCACGCTGACGAGAAACGCCCACAGAGCGCGATAGAGATTCTCGGCCATCGGCTTCGCGTCCGGCGAAAGCGCCACAACCGCCAGCTTTTCAGGATTGAATTTGACCCATACAAACAGGCCGACCGAGGTAACTATGCCGATGAGCAGGCCGAGGAAACCGGCCGGCGCCGTGGCGCGCTTCCAGAACATACCCATCAGAATGGCCCCGAGCAGCGGTGCGATAAAGAAACTGAACAACGCCTGCACGTAGTCCATGATGCCCTGGGCGTGCATCACGAGATACGCCGCGCCGATGGATATGGCCACGCCGATCACAATGGCCATACGGCCCACCGCGACGTAGTGGCTATCGGAGCCGGTCTTGTTGATAAGCGGCTTGTAGATGTCGTAAGTCCACACCGTCGAGAAGGCGCTGACGTTGCCGGCCATGCCGCTCATAAAGCCGGCGATGAGAGCCGTGATGCCGAGGCCCAGCAGGCCGGGGCCGCAGTAGCGCACCATCATCAGGGGCAGAGCTTCGTTGTAGCTGTGCAGTTCCTGGCCGCCACTGAGCACCTTCTGCTGATTCTCAGCCGTTAGGTTGGTCTTTTGCATTGCGGCCGAGCAGCCGGCGGAATCGTCAACATGATTCTGGCTGGCAGTGCAGGACTTGACCACATCTTCTCCGACAAGCTGGCGGCGGCTGCCATCGCCATTCTGCAACAGAACCAGGCCCAGCAGACCGGGCAGGATCACGATGAACGGCACGGCCATCTTGAAGAACGAGCCAATGATTGGAGCCATGCGCGCCGCACGCAGGTTATGTGCGGCCAGCACGCGCTGCACCACCAGGAAGTCTGTGGTCCAATAGCCGAAGCTGATCACGAAGCCCAGTCCGAGAACGATGCCCGTCCAATGCACGCCCATGGGGTTCGACGAAAAGTGTCCGGTATCGCGCCACAGGTGCAGATAGTTGTCATTGCCCAGGTTGGTCAGGATGCGGGCCTTCAGGCCATCCCAGCCGCCAGCCTGCACCAATCCGAGAATAGGCACCAACAGCGCGCCACCCCAGATGAGCACAAACTGCAGCACCTCGTTGAAGATGGCCGAACGCAAGCCGCCAAGGCCGACGTAAAGCGCCACCGCGACCGACGAAACCAGGATACTGAAGGTGATGTCCCAACCGAGAACAACCTTCATCACCACGGCCATGGCGAACATATTCACGCCGCTCATCAGGATCATCTCAGCAGCGAACGAGACGGCGGCCACGGTGCGAGCCCCTCCACCGTAGCGGAGATCGAGATAACCGGGCACCGAATGCGTCTTTGAAACGTAGTAGAACGGCATCATCACCATGCCCAGAAACAGCATGGCGGGAATCGCGCCCATCCAGTACCAGTGCGTAGCCAGGATGCCGTATTGGTAAGCCGACCCTGCCCAGCCCATCAGCTCCAGCGATCCCATGTTTGCGGAAACAAAGCTGAGGCCCGCAATCCACGCGGTCATTTCGCGCCCCGCCATGAAAAATTCTTCGCTGGTGTTCGACTTCCCTTTTAGATAAAAGCCGATCCAGATCACCATGCCGAAGTAAATGGCGATCACCGCGATGTCGAGCGGCCTCAGATGCGCCAGAGGCGCAACACCGAGGGCCAACATATGCGAGGGACTCGCGGATGGGACCAGCAAGCCTGAAAACATCATTCCGATTCCTTTCGTTTACCAGCCGGACGATAAGTCACTTTTTATCGGAGAGGGACTACTTCTGACCGTAGGTAGCGGCTGCTCCGTGCTTGCGGAAGTAGTGCCTGTCAAGCAGGGCCTGCGAAACCCCATCGCAGTCGGGATTGAGTGTCATGGTGAAGAGAGCCATCTCCGCAATCAGTTCCAGTACGGCCGCGGTGTGGGCCGCATCCGCCGGAGTTTCACCCCAGCAAAAGGGCGCATGACCGGCCACCAGAACTCCTGGGATCGCTGCGGGATCCAGGTTGTTGAAGCGTTCGCAGATCGCATGCCCTGTGTTGAGCACGTAGTCGCCTTCAATCTCTTCGTCCGTCAGCGTCCGTGTCACAGGAACAGGTCCATGAAAGTAGTCCGCGTGGGTTGTGCCAAGCGCTGGAATCTCACGTCCCGCCTGCGCCCATGACGTAGCGTGCCGCGAGTGCGTATGAACGACCCCTCCGACGGAGGAAAATGCCTTATAGAGAACGAGGTGCGTCTTCAAGTCAGACGAGGGCTTCCAGCTTCCCTCCACCACCTTGCCGTCCAGATCGGTAATGACCATATCCTCCGGCTGCATCTTTTCATAAGGCACTCCGCTCGGCTTAATGGCCACGAGTCCCTGCTCGCGATCGATACCGCTGGCATTGCCGAACGTGTACAAAACCAGGCCGGCGCGAACCAGGTCCAGATTAGCCTCAAGAACCTGCGTTCTGAGCTGCGATACGAGCATCTTGCCTCCTCCTTTTTACGGAGCGCCATGAGCGCCCCGGCAGAAGCCGCGGAATCTACGGTAGCGACTGAGTAAACCTTTTCCCGAAAACATGAAAATAGATTCTGATTCCGTGTACTGTCAAGCTCAACTTGCAAAAGTTGATATTTTTTCCGATTATGCCTATGCTGAAAACGCATTCTCAGCACCCGGCCAACCCTATGCCAAAGCCCAGACGAGATTCCGGTTCCAAAAACGGTTTAATGGACATCCGCACCGTGGCGGAACGGGCAAACGTCTCTGTCGCCACCGTTTCCCGGACCATCAACCGTGTTCCCACGGTAAACGCCAAAATGGCGAAGCGCGTTTGGGAGGCAATCCGCGAACTCAATTACTTTCCTAACACCCAGGCGCGCGCTCTTGTCTCGGGACGAAGTGGCGTTTTCGGCCTCATCGTTTCCGAAATTACCAATCCGTTCTTCTCAGAACTGATCCAGGGATTCGAAGATGTCGCCGTAGAAAATGGTTACGAAATCCTGGTTAGCTCAACCAACTACGATCCCAAACGCTGGGAGCTCTGCATCCGGCGCATGATCGAACGCAAGGCGGAGGGCGTAGCGGTGATGACCTTCGGCATTGAAGAACCGCTCCTCGAACAACTCGCGGAACGAAATATCCCGCTGGTTTTTATTGACACGGGTCCATCCAGCCCAAAAGTCAGCCTGCTTAAAGTGGATTATCACCATGGAATCCGCCAGGGAGTGCAGCATCTCGCCGCCCTGGGTCACAGAAACATTGCGTTCATTTCCGGCCCCAATCGCCTGAGTTCCGCACATGCGCGTCTCGAAGCATTTACTCAGTCGCTGGAGGAATGCGGCATTGTTCCCACTCCAGAGTGGATTATCGAAGGCGATCACACGCTGGAGGGCGGAATACGCGCCACAGAACAATTGCTGGCCGGCAAGGGGTTCCCGACAGCCGTCATGTGCTCCAACGATATGACTGCAATCGGCGTGCTGCACAAGGCTTACAGGGCCGGGTTACGCGTGCCTGCCGATCTTTCGGTGATCGGATTCGATGACGTGCAAATGGCGCGAGTCATGATCCCTCCCCTGACATCCATTCAGATGTCGCGCCTTGATTTGGCCAGCGCCGCCGTAACCGCTCTTCGAACTCACGTCGAGAAGACGACTACGCATCGAGAATATAAAATCGATACACATCTGGTGGTGCGGGAATCCACCGGCTATCCGCCTGGCACTATGCAAAATCTTCGTGGCGCCGAGAGCATTCCTGAACGCGCAGCCTCCGCAATGCGTAGGAAGCGCGCAGTAACGCAGTCTATACCTACATAGAGTTGCGATCTATGCTCCGGCTTCACTTCGAGGCGCCTTCTGAGCCTACCGCGGCATGAGGCCATCCATTTTTCCAGGTCAGCGTAGAGATTTGGAGAGCGGGCTTGCCCGTGCGGGCATCGTACGCGTGAAAAACTATCAAGTCCCCCTCCCGGCGCTGAAGAAGGGATTCGCCGCCAGGCCCAAGCCAGCGGCTGTTTGCAGCCAGCAACTGCGTTCCGCCGCCTTCCAACATGGGCTTTCCGTCTGCATCGACATACGGTCCGGCGACCCGGCGAGAACGCCCAACCATTGTTCGATAGGTACTGTGCGTGCCGCGGCAGCAGAGATCGAAGGAAACAAAGAGATAATAGAAACCGCCATGCCGGACAATAAACGGCGCCTCAATGGCCCCCCAATCCGGCGGCAAGCCGGGTTTCGCCGGTTCCGGGTGCGCAGGCTCTGCCCTGCTGGCCAACGCGTAAAGGTTCGCATCTCCTGCAAGCCTCTTGCCTGTAATAGGATCGATGCGACACATCTTGATGCCGCTCCAGAAACTGCCGAAGCTCAACCAGGGTTGGCCCTTGTCATCAAGAACGATATTCGGATCGATAGCGTTGAAGTTGTCGGATTGCACCGATTTGAGAACCAGACCCTCATCGTTCCAGTGATACCGGGGACTCGTTGGGTCAAGCGTCTCATTTGTGGCGAGCGCGATGCCGGAGGCGTTCCCTCCGAACGTCGAATATGCATAGTACAAGTGGTATTTTCCCTGAAAATACGAAATATCCGGCGCCCATAGGTCACGCGTACGAGGGCTCGCCTCGCGGATCCACGCAGGCACCTGGTCGAAAACGTGTCCGCAAAATTTCCATGCCATCAAGTCGGTGGAGCATCGGACCGCCAATTGGCCCCCATCTGGCGAGGCGCCGGTAGTAAATACGTAATACGTGTTACCCTCCCTTGCAATCGATGGGTCATGGGCAAGAGGATAATCTCCGCTCAGAATGTAGGCTTTGGGCTGCTCAGAGAACACAGGAGTACACAGCATGAGAAAAGCAAAAGCAATTGGAATCAGGCAACGCTTCGTCATAGCGCATTCCTCGCATCCGGATTATACGGAAAGATCCAACCTTTGAGAAAACGTTTGCTATAATTTGCTTGATCTGTTCCGAATCCGCAGGAATGCGCACTGCATATGCCGCAGCATGGTATTGAGGGAAAACGGAAGGTTGAAACGGATTGATCGAGGAGCAACGCTGATGAGAATTGTTGCTGGCGTAGATTTTGGAACATTAAATACCAGGGTTACCCTTCTGGAGCGGGACCGAGGCCGTCTTGGCACTGCTGTTGCGTCCTATCCGCTGAAGCGCAGGAAGGAAGATCCGAACTTCGCAACCCAGTCTCACGCGGATCAAATGAATGCACTCGCCGCGGCAATGGCGGATGTGCTCAAGCAAACCGGTGTGGACGGCCAGAGCGTCGAGTCGATTGCCCTCGACACGACCGGTTCAAGCGTTATCCCCGTCGATAGCTCCATGGAACCGCTCGATGACTATTACCTGTGGTGCGATCACCGTGCGCTCCACGAGGCGCAGCAGATCACCGCATTGGCGCACGTGCGAAATCTGGAAGCGATCGAATGGTGCGGAGGCGTCTATTCCCACGAGTGGGGATGGGCAAAGCTGCTTCACTGGCTACGCCATAATCCTGAAAAGCGCAGTTCCTTCGCCTCCGCATTCGAGCACTGTGACATGGTGGCTGCAACCCTCTGCGGAATCAAAGATCCAAAACTCGTCAAACGCAGCGTTTGCGCGATGGGCCATAAGTGGCTGTGGGGATCGAAATGGGGAGGCTTCCCGCCGCAGGAGTTTTTCTCGGAGCTTGACCCGCTGCTCGATGGAGTGCGCGCGAAGATGGAAAGCGCGGTGCTCACTTCCGATCACCTTGCCGGAACTCTTTCCCCGGAATGGGCAGCCAGACTCGGACTTCGCGCCGGCATTCCCATCCCCGTCGGCGCCTTCGATGCCCATTGGGATGCCATCGGAGCAGGCTGTCGGGAAGGCGATGTCGTCAATGTTGTCGGTACCTCCACCTGCATTATTGCAATGGCCAAACAGACGCAACTGATTCCCGGGGTCTGCGGAGTTGTTCCCGGCAGCGTCCATCCGCATTTGACCGGCATTGAAGCGGGCCTTTCCGCTACGGGAGACATCTTTGAGGCTATAGCGCGCCGCGCCGGCACAACCACGAAAACGTTATCTGAAGACCTCGATCAATACCGCGCCGGTCAAACCGGTCTGCTGCGGCTCTCCTGGGATAACGGCGATCGAACCGTGCTGGTCAACAGTGAACTCGGAGGCATCACTCTGGGCTGGAACCTTCTGCACACGGCGCAGGATGAATTCTTCGCAGCTATCGAAGGCACCGCATTCCACACCCGCATCATTCTGCAACGCCTGAGCGAATATGGGGTCCCGATCAATCGGGTCATCAATGCAGGCGGTGTTCCGCAGAACAACTCCACACTGAATCAGGTTTACGCGAATGTTCTAAACAAACCCGTGCTGGTTCCCGACTCTCCGCCCACCAGCGTCGGATCGGGAATATTCGCCAGCGTCGCCGCCGGCATTTATTCCAGCGTCGAGGCCGCCCAGGACAAGATGGCGCCCGGTCATCGCGTCTTCATGCCGCAACCGGAATCGGCTGCCGTCTATGAAGAGCTGTACCGACTCTACCGCGCCGTCTACTTCAGCTTCGGCGACCGCTCTGCGAAGCCGCAGGATCTTTCCGGCGTGCTGCACGTACTGCGCGAGATAGCGGCTCGGCAGAGAAATGCAACCCCGCTTCTCGCGGTGTAGCGCAGAGTAATCCACAAAACGATACAGAATATTGGAGGATTCATTGAAGAACGTCAAAGCGCTGGAGCTATGGTTCGTCACTGGGAGTCAGCATCTCTACGGGCCGGGTCCATTGGGCATTGTCGCTGAGAACTCGAGCCGCATCGCCAGTTCTCTCGACGGGGAGAGCGCAATTCCAGTGAAGGTCGTCTCAAAGCCCGTCATGGTTACAGCCGACGGCATCCGCGACCTCTGCCAGGAAGCAAATGCCGCCAGGAACTGCATCGGGCTGGTGCTCTGGATGCACACCTTCTCACCGGCAAAGATGTGGATCGCCGGACTCAGTTCGCTGAACAAGCCATTCCTGCACCTTCACACTCAGTTCAATCGTGAGCTGCCCTACAGCACCATCGATATGGACTTTATGAATCTGAATCAGGCCGCTCACGGAGACCGTGAATTTGGATTCATCACAGCCCGTCTGCGGCTTGCCCGAAAGGTGGTTGTCGGTTTCTGGCAGGATGCTGAGACGGTGGCCGAGATCGCCACCTGGACACGTGCGGCCCTCGGCTGGCATGAATCGCAGCATCTCAAGGTCGCCCGCTTCGGCGACAATATGCGCAATGTTGCCGTTACCGAAGGCGATAAGGTTGAAGCGCAAAAGGTCTTCGGCTATACCGTTTCAGGTTATGGAATCGGCGATCTGACCGATCGAATGGCAGAGTTCTCCGAAGATGAGGTTGCCACGCTGGTCGCCGAGTACCGCGACAGCTATTCAATCGCCAAAGAGCATGATCGTGCGGATTCTCTCAGCGTCGCCGCGCGCATCGAACTCGGGCTGCGCGCCTTTCTGGAAGAGGGCGGTTTTGGTGCATTCACCGATACATTTGAAGATCTCCACGGAATGGGCCAGCTCCCCGGCATCGCCACGCAGCGGCTGATGGCCTCGGGGTACGGCTTTGGCGGAGAAGGCGACTGGAAGACTGCCTCCCTTGTGCGAATCATGAAGGTCATGGCAGCGGGCCTCCCACAGGGCACCTCGTTCATGGAGGACTATACCTATGACTTCGGCGGAACTCCGAAGATTCTTGGATCGCACATGCTTGAGATCTGCCCATCCATCGCGAGCAGCAAGCCTTCCCTCGAGGTTCACCCGCTTGGCATCGGAGGCAAGGCGGACCCCGTTCGCCTGGTCTTCACAGCGCCCGCGGGACCCGCTGTCGTCGCAACCGTCGTCGATATGGGCAATCGCTTTCGCATGATCGCGAATGATGTGGATGTTGTTGCTCCGGAACACCCCCTCCCCAAGCTTCCCGTGGCGCGCGCAATCTGGCATCCACACCCGGATCTGAAAACCGCGGCCGCAGCCTGGATCTATGCAGGCGGGGCGCACCACACCTGCTTCAGTCAGGCGCTGACCATGGAGCACATGGAGGACTTTGCCGAGATCGCCGGTATTGAGCTGATGCGGATCGATAACGAAACCCGTATTCCTCGGCTGCGGCGCGAACTCATGTGGAGCGATGCAGCATATAAACTCCGCTAAACCAATCAGCATTCGGGAAGTCATGACGATGAAAACATTTTTAATGACGGTACTTCTAATGATTGCTCCAGCCATACAGGCCGCTGTACATAAGACACACTGGGGAATGGTCGACGGGAAGTCCGTCGACCTGTACACCATCTCCAGTCCTGTTCTCTCTATCTCCGTCACCAACTTCGGAGCTCACATTGTAAGCATCGAAGCCCCCGACAAGAACGGGGTAAGAGCCGATGTAGTGCTTGGATTCAAAGACCTGAACGGTTATCAGAAAGATACAAAGACGTATATGGGGTCAGTGGTGGGCCGTTATGGCAACCGCATTGCCAAGGGGACATTCGCCATCGACGGCAATGTGTACCACGTCCCTGCCAACGACCATGGCCAGGCGCTGCATGGCGGCACTATCGGCTTCGACCGTAAGGTCTGGAGTGCCACAGTTATCCCGAGTGGAGTCGAACTTACCCTTATCAGTCCGGACGGGGATATGAGCTTCCCGGGCACGCTGACGGCGCATGTTCGCTACACGTTGGAGTCTTCAAGCCTTCGCATTGAATACACCGCTACGACAGATAAGCCGACGGTCGTGAATCTCACCAATCATAGCTACTTCAATCTGGCAGGAAAAAACAGCGGTACTGTGCTCGATCAGCAGTTGATGCTGAACGCAGACCGCTACACTCCGATCGACGCAGTGCTGATTCCCACCGGAGAGCTTGCATTAGTCGGTGGCACGCCTTTCGACTTCAGGCAGAGCCATCCTATCGGAGAGCGTATCCAGGCTCGGGATGAACAGTTAAAACTGGCAGGCGGATACGACCACAACTTTGTTCTAAATGGAGAGGGCCTGCGCCTCGCGGCCAAAGCCTTCGATCCCAGGAGCGGTCGGAGTCTCACCGTCACAACCACGGAGCCGGGCGTACAGTTCTATTCCGGCAATTTTCTTGACGGCTCTGTACTCGACGGCGATGGCAGGCCGTATGAGGAGTATGCCGGTTTTTGTCTCGAAACCCAGCATTTTCCGGACTCTCCCAATGAGGCAAAATTTCCGACTACGATTCTGCGACCGGAGCAGAAACTGCATTCCATTACGATCTTTGCTTTCGGCGTACAAAAGTGATTCTTCTTCAACTTCATTCATCGGCTCAGTAGTGAGTTCGTAAGAAGTCGGCCGCCCGAGCCAGCATACTCAAGATAGTTTTTCAGAAACTCCAATCCTGTTCCGAACGAACGTGTGAACTGTTGATGTCGCGATACAGGAACGATGAAACGACAATCACACGTTCCTTCGCTCGGGCTGCAGCGACGTTCAACCGATCACAAATCTGCCCGAATCGATCTGTTGTGACGATGAGTCTCCCCTTCCGTGGCCGGTGCGGGAAAGTCGTCGGCGATGCAACCTGTTCGTGTATTTAAGTTGTACAGCTTATGTATACAAATAACGATGTCATGAAAATATTCAGCCCGAGCAGTAAGCTTCTCGATCTTAAATCGATGAAAATAAATGATTAATTTCTATAATTTTTTATTAAAGAAAACTATTGACATATTTTTAGTTTATTAATATAAATTGTGCATTCTGCTTTGAATCTTGCACGGTTTAGACGCCCTGCAACGATGCGACTGCATCGTGTTTTTTCGTGTCAAGCGCCTGTCAACACACTTTCTTCAGCTTTGGAGGGCAGATAACCATCCGGAAGTTAACCCTTAGTGTCTCTGTTGCATTTGTTGTGTTCGTTGGGCTAATCGTAGCCCGTGCTCAATCCGGACAGGCGGATATTCAGGGCGTTGTGACGGACGTACAGGGCGGAGGATCGTAGGTGCAGAAGTTGTCTCGCAAAATTATCGCGACGTCCTTGGGCACGCAGACAGGCTGTTTCGAAGTGTGTGCCTTGTGACTCGGTGTCACAGAAAGAGCAACGCAGGGAGGGAAAAGCCATCCATGAGGCTCTGGTCCAGTTGGAAAAACGGAAAAGCTCGGAATGTATCGCTTCTTGCCATGGCGGCGCTCGCCATGTGCGCAACGGGTTGTAAGAATACCTCCTCGGCCGTACGCTTCAGCGTCACCATGCCGAAATCCGTCCATAACGCTCCGGTCGACGGTCGGCTGCTGCTGATTATTTCCAAAGATGGGTCCCGCGAGCCGCGCATGCAGGTCAGCAACAACGCGATCACCACCCAGCAGATGTTCGGAACAAATGTCGATGGATTGCAGCCCGACGGTACAGCCGTTCTGGATGCGGACGCCATCGGTTACCCGCTCGGCAACCTCAAGCAGATACCGGCAGGCGCGTATTACGTTCAAGCTGTGTTCAATACGTACGAAACCTTTCACCGCGCCGACGGACATGTAGTCAAGCTACCGATGGATCAATGGGAAGGGCAGAATTGGAGCACCAAACCGGGCAATCTCTATAGCACGCCCCGCCAGATATGGATCGACCCTAAGTCCGGCGGCACGGTCGACATCTCCCTCGACAAGGTGATCCCGGAGAAGCCGTTCCCCAAGGATACGAAGTACGTCAAATACGTTCGCATCCAGAGCAAGCTGCTCACCGCCTTCTGGGGTCGCCCGATGTGGCTTGGCGCCTTTGTGATTCTTCCCGAAGGGTACGACTCCCACCCGGATGCCCATTACCCGCTGATCGTCAACCCGGCGCATTTTCCGAAAAATATCACAGCCTTCTCCGACATACCTCCTGACCCCACGCTCCAGGACGGGGATGGCGCACCGGACGCAGAAGGTGGCGCGGGACCGTTTGCAGCAACCACGGCCAAGTATGCGTACGAGTTCTATCAATACTGGAAGAGCAGCAAGGCGCCCCGCATGTTGTTCATGGCCATCCAGCATCCCACGCCTTACTATGACGACTCCTATGGCGTGAACTCCCCGAATAATGGTCCTTTCGGCGACGCCATTACTCAGGAGCTTATTCCCGAGATCGAAAAGCGATTCCGTGGCATCGCGCAGCCGTGGGCGCGCGCGCTTACCGGATGCTCCACCGGGGGCTGGGAAGCACTCGGCATGCAGGTGTTCTATCCGGATTTCTACAACGGAACCTGGGCTGGCGCTCCCAGTCCTATCGATTTCCATTCCTGGCGTCTGGTGAACATCTATGCCAACAAGAATGCCTACTACGACGAAGGGCCTTGGGGGCAAGTGCCTATTCCGGGTATCGGCAACCCCGGCCCACCTAGCTTGACGCAGAAGCTGCCTTCCGCCCGCATGGAGGACAACCAGGTTGCGACGACGATGGAGCAGGACAATCGCATCGAGCTGGTGGTTGGCGACCACGGCCGTGGAGCCGGGCTATGGGACGGGATGCAGGCCGTCTTCGGGCCGGTTGCAGCGGATGGCTACCCTGGCATGATCTGGGACAAGAAGACCGGCGCGATCAATCCCGATGTGGCGAAGTATTGGCAGGACCACTCGGACCTGGGCCACATTCTGGAGCGCGACTGGCCCACGCTGGGGCCAAAGTTGGTGGGGAAAATCCACCTGACGGTGGGCACGAGCGACCAGTGGTATCTGGCCAATGCCGTTCGCCGCGTCGACAAGATTCTACAAGCGACAAAGAATCCTAACTACGGCGGCAGCGTCGAGTACGGGGACCGGTTCGTGCATTGCTGGGTGGGCGATCCTGGCGACCCCGAAGCCATGTCTACACGGACGGTATATGAACGGCAGATGCCGGCGATGGCCGACCGCATGTTGAAGACGGCTCCCGCCGGCGCCGACGTGAAGAGCTGGAGGTACTAAGTCCCATGTATCCTCAAGCGGCGGAAGTGGACAGTGCAGGTAGCGAGAGCGGGGAGAGGAGATCGGTGGCCATGAGATCCGAGTCGAGTCGGGAAAAACGGAAATTGCATTATGCGCTGCTGGCGCTTTGCGCGTTGCCGCTATTGATGGCCGGTTGCGGCCAACAAAATTCCGCAGCGCATTTCCGCATCACGATGCCGAAATCGCTGTGGTCGAAGGCGGCCGATGGGCGCCTGCTGCTGATCATCTCCAAAGACGGAAGCAACGAACCGCGCAAGCAAGTGAGCAACAACGTGCTCACCACCCAGCAGCTGTTCGGCGTAAACGTCGATGGCTTGCAACCCGGCGCTTCGGTAGTCGTGGACGCAAGTGCCCTCGGCTATCCCCGCAACAGCCTGGGCGACGTGCCGGAAGGCGACTACTACGTCCAAGCGGTGCTCAATATGTATGAGACCGTCCATCGCGCCGACGGGAAGGTGCTCAAGCTGCCCATGGATCACTGGGAAGGACAGCAGTGGAATATCAAGCCCGGGAACCTCTATAGCACCGCGCGCAAGATTCACGTCGCCCCCGGAAAAACCATCGATATTTCTCTCGACAAAGTTATCCCCGAGCTTCCCTACCCCAAAGACACGCCATATCTGAAATACGTTCGCATCCAAAGCAAGCTGCTTACCGCCTTTTGGGGTCGCCCGATGTGGCTTGGCGCTTTTGTGTTGCTCCCACCGGGCTGGGATACGCATTCCACCGCCCACTATCCGCTGGTCATCACGCCGGCTCACTTCCCTACCAGCCTTGCCGGCTTTCGCGAAACTCCGCCGACTCCCGAGCTCAAGGGGGTGGAGCGGGCCACCGCCGAGCTTGCCTACCAGTTCTACCAGGACTGGAAAAGCGACAAACTTCCCCACATGTTGCTCATGACGATCCAACATGCGACGCCGTATTACGACGACTCCTACGGCGTGAACTCCCCGAATGACGGCCCTTACGGCGACGCCATCACCCAGGAACTAATTCCCGAGATCGAAAAACGATTTCGCGGCATCGGGCAGCCGTGGTCACGCGTGCTCACCGGGTGCAGCACGGGCGGGTGGGAAGCGCTCGGCATGCAGGTGAAGTATCCCGATTTCTACAACGGCGAATGGACCGGCGCTCCCAGCCCCATTGACTTTCGCGCGTGGCGGCTGGTCAACCTCTACGCCAATAAGAATGCCTACTACTACAACGCACCCTGGGCGCAGGTGCCTATCCCCGCGATTGGCAATCGCGGACCCGCCACGGTGGCGCCAGCCGACCGGATGGACGACGACCGCGTAGCGACAACGATGGAGCAGGATGACCGCATCGAACTCGTGGTCGGCGATCACGGCCGCGGCGCGGGGCTATGGGACGGAATGCAGGCAGTCTTCGGGCCGGTGGGAGCGGACGGCTATCCGGCCATGATCTGGAATAAGAAGACCGGTGAGATCAATCCCGAAGTCGCCACTTACTGGCGCGATCATTCCGACCTGGATTACATCATGCGCCGCGACTGGTCGACACTCGGGCCAAAGCTGGTGGGCAAGATCCATCTGGCAGCGGGCACCAGCGATCAGTTTTTCCTGGCAAACGCGGTGCGTTATACCGCCGCCTTCCTCGAAAGCACGAAGGACCCCTATTACGACGGCACCGTCGAATACGGCACACGGCAGATCCACTGCTACTGGGGCGGCGACCCTGCCTTGCCGGGAACGACCCTTCGTGGTCACGTGTTTCAACGGCAAATGCCTTTGATGCAACAGCGCATGTTGAAGACCGCGCCCCCCGGCGCCGACACCAGCAGTTGGCGGTATTAACTATTCGAGCATTTCTCGTGCTGCTATAGAGTGTCAGGTGCCCCACATCTCAAAGAGATGCGGAAAAGGACCTTCACTCATCACAATAATCGGGTGCCCCACCCTCGCCGGGTCTTTGCTTTTCCGGCTAGGGTGGGATGCAAAGCTCCCTCTACAACAATAGGAGAACCGCTCTAAGAATCAAGCTTGCTGGTTAGACATTGGGCGCGAGCACCTGAAAAGGCCGCGGTCAAAGATACGTTGTGCCTGTTGCAAAACTCTGTGCCGGCGGAGCCGCGGTCGATCACGCGGATCGGCTGGCATTTTGTCCAGCATTTGCACCGGAACGAAAGGCGAGCACCGGCCAGGAACATATCCATCTGGTACATCACTTGTATACAAGATGATATTGCGAAACTCTTCCTTGAGAGAAATGAAAAGTATTATCTCGACAAGCAATTGATTTTAATCATATTAACCGCGTAAAAATTTTTCTATTAAAAATACATTGACAAATTACAAGGTTATTCATATAAATAGACATCCTTATCGGATCTTCCCCGATTTTTTACTTCAGTTTTCGTCAGCCCCGCTCTCAACATCTGTAAGCCGGGGGGCCACAGGCAAACTACATTTTGAATGTTTTTGGAGGCAAAATGACCATCCCGTGTCGATGCAGAAGTGTCTTTATCGCTTTGATTTTCGTCGTGATGTTTGGCTCTGGAATGTCTCGTGCGCAATCAGGGCAGGCGAATGTCCAGGGCGTTGTCTCCGATAGCGCAGGCTCTGTTGTGGTGGGCGCGAATGTCGTGCTGATCAATAGCGATAGCGGCGATAAACGCTCTGTGATTACGGGTTCGGATGGGCAATATACGTTTCCAACGGTGCCGCCGGGCAGATACTCCATCACGGTGAGGGCGGTTGGTTTTTCCGCAAAGACGATCAGCGGGCTGGTGCTTCAACTGGACAATCACCTTACGGAGAACGTTGCCCTGCAGCCGGGCAGCGAGACGACGACCGTTGCCGTGACGGCCACAGTGCCGGCAGTAGACACGACGTCCTATGACGTTGGTGGCGTCATTGCACAGGCGCAGATTGACACGCTTCCTATCGGAAACCGCCAGTACCTGAACCTTGCAGCCCTGATCCCCGGCACAACGCAAGGCGCCAACCGGACGTTCTACAACAACGTTCAGTCAGGCAGCGGCCTGTATTTCTATGCGTCGGGCTTTTATCTGGATGGCGTTACCAACCAGCAGACGGAAGAAGGCGACCCTCGGCAAAACATTCCCATGGGTGCCGTGGCCGAGTTCAAGACTTATACCTCGTCCTATCCTGTGGAGCTTGGCTGGGCGATGGGCGGGTTCACAACCGTGGTAACCAAGAGCGGCACGAATAAGATTCACGGCGAGGCGTTTGAGTACTATCGCAATACGGCGATGACTGCCCTCAACCAGTTCCAGCAGGCGGCTGCGACTGCGGAAGGCACTGGAAATCCGCCATATAAACGCAATCAGTGGGGCGGCGACATCGGCGGCCCGATCCTGAAAGACAGAATGCACTACTACGGCGCGTACGACGGCACGGAATCAACAAGCTCGTACACGATGTTTGTCGCAGGCGCGGCCGCGTCCGACTATTCGGCGCCCGGTCTGCTGGGAACTTTTTCGGCCCCAGGGCATGACCGCCTGATGACTGCGCGCTGGGACTACAGCCTGTCGTCGAATCAGCAGGTGTTTGCGCGCTATGCCCAGGAATGGAATCTGGCTACGAGAAATGGCTGCGGCCCTACGACGACAATCGGATGTTACGACGGCCAGATTCCGCGCTACGCCATCGTGGGCGGCCATACCTGGGTGATGAATCCGCATATGCTCAATGAAAGCCGCTTCCAGTACGCCTTCGTTTCCTATGAACTAGGGCCGTGGGGCACGCCGCTGCCGAGCAAGCCGGCCGACCTGACCAACCCCACTTATACGACGAATGTCGGAGTCGGCTACTCGTTCCCGAGCTTCGGTTATGGCCACACATACGCAGCGGTAGGCGTCGAGACTCGCTGGGAACTCAACGATACGCTGACCATTGAGCACGGGACGCATCAGTTCAAGATGGGCGGCGATGTGAGTTATGTTCCTTACACAGACGCCTCGGCAAGCACCCTGAACGGAGAATGGATCTTCAGCCAGGATGAGCCCTTCGACCCTGCCCATCCCGAAACCCTGAGCGGTCCTCACGAATTCACGCAGAATGCCGTGCCGCTCCTCTACTATTTGCCTTCGACACAACAAGCATACTTCTTTGGGGATAGCTGGAAGGCGAAGACGAATCTGACTTTGAATGCCGGCCTCCGCTGGGAGCGGCAGACAGGTTCGGCTTTTCTGGACACGTATACGCCCAATCCGAATAAACCGGCGATTCCGTTTGAGGGTGACCCACATAAGCGCGGGGACCGCCGCAATTTCGGTCCGCGCCTTGGCTTTAGCTACGATCCGTTCAACAAAAGCAGAGATGTCATCCGCGGCGGTTTCGGCATCTACTACAACTTTATCGAGACCGAGTTGAGCGAGGGCGAAAAACTGAACTTCGTGGCCTGCCCTATCACTCTTGTGAATGGCTCGCCTGCGAATTACACACTGCCATATCCCAATCCGTACAACGGGCAGAGTGTGACTTCTTTCTGCTCAACCTCGGCCCCGACTGTGACCATCCTGGCGCCGAATCTGCGAAATGCTTATCAGTACCAATTCTCTCTGGGCTATACCCGGCAATTGAACACAGATCTCTCCCTCTCCGCCGATGGCATCTACGCACGCGGTTTGCGCGACTACAAGGTGTACGACCTGAATTATCCGCAGTTCGACGGAGTTCCCAGCATCAGCGGGACGCGTCCATACTCCGCCTTCACGCAGATCAACCAACATGCCCCGACGGGTGCCAGCGAGTATAAGGCGCTCTATCTGAAGCTCGAAAAACGCATGAGTCGTCGGTATATGTATACGCTCTCTTATGCGCTAAGCTCCGGGCTGGATAACAATCCCCACAGCGCACCGGTCAGCTACAACAATCCTCAATGGGATTGGGGGCCGGCGGCCATCGATCAGCGCCATGCGGTGGTTGCCAGCGCGTCGGCCCTGCTGCCGTGGAAGATACTGGTCGGCGGCATCTTCAGCGTCCGCAGTTCCGTTCCCTACAACGTAACGACGACGACGGCGACCTGCCTGAAACCGGTCCTGAACCCAACGAACCCTGAGCTAAGTCAGGTTCTTCCCAACGCATGCAACAACGTGGTCGATAGCGGAGTTCTGCCTAAGACCGCGTTGAATGCCGACGGCACCGCGCAATATATTCCAGGAACCACGAGGGACCAGGGCGCGCGCGGCATCAACCTGGCGGCGATCAATACCTACCGGTCGCAAATTACCGGGACCGATCCGAGAGGCATAGCGCCGGTGGGCCCGGTGACTTCGACCAACTACGTGAATTTCGATCTGCGCGTCTCGAAGTCCGTCTTTCGTCACGATGCGATGGATTTGAGCGTGATCGGGCAGGCATTCAACCTCTTCGGGCGTGAAAACTATAACGCACTCACAACCTCGCCCACTTCGACATCCTTTGGCGTGCCAACCTCGGCCAGCACGCTACAGCCTGCGACCAACGTGCAGATCGGCGAGCTTGCCGTCAAATTCACCTTCTAACAGGAACATCTCTGAAGCGCAGGCCCCGGGTTGCGACCCTGGGCCACGCTTCGCGCACACAGAGGAATTCTGGATGAAAACGATCCGTGAAATTGTAGCGATTTGTCTGGTTGGGTCCGCAGGGCTGGTTGCTCATAACCTGGCTGCACAAAACAGCGACCCGGCCAAGGTCTCCGCTTATCTGACGACGCTTCCAAACGCGGCTCCGCCGGTATTCGACGAGGCTAAACAGGAGACGCTAGCGGCTCTGGCAATATCCTGCTCCGACCACCCACAGGAGGCTCCGGCCAACCGGAACAACTATCTATGGGTGTATCAGAAATCGCCGGAGATTCTGGAGCATTATGACCGCAACCGCGCCTTCTTTGGCTGCGCAAATTGGCACGATGCCGCTGCTTCGGTATGGATGATGATGTCGATACTGGGGCAGAATCCGAAGATCCGCCTCGCCTCGGACATCAAGGACATTGCGACGACGCATTTCCGCAAGACGAACATGGACGGCGAGTTTGATTTCTTTAACGCGGAGCGGCCCGAGCCGGGCATGAACAACTTCGAGCGGCCCTATGGATATGCGTGGCTGCTGAAGCTGTACGGCGAGACCAAGGGCGGACTCTTGCCGGATGACAGGAAGATGGCGGTAGCGCTGGCTCCGCTGGCCAAGTGGATGTCCGAGAGGCTTGTGTTTTATTTCTACGACCTGAAATTTCCCTACCGGTCCGGTGTGGAATCGAATACCGCATGGGCGATGAGCCTGGTGCTGGACGGGGCGAACCTTTCAGAAAACACTACGCTGCAAACGGCGGTACATAACAATGCAATTCGCCTCTTCGGCAAAGACAAGAATTGCGCCACGAACTTCGAGCCGCAGAATTCCGACCTGATCTCTTCTTGCCTTACAGAGGCGGCTCTGATGGGACGGGTTCTTCCGCAGGACGAGTATCTGAAATGGCTGGACGCATATCTGCCTCCGGTTTACTCGGATGCGTTTCAGGGATATGCGAAGCCGATCGACATCAGCCACACAAATACGACAGGAGCCAATGCGCAGGTTCAAGAGCTTGCCCGTGCGCGGCTGATCGCATTGCATTTTCAACGTGCGGCCAGCATGATGACAATTTCCTATGCGCTGCCGAAAGACGATCCGCAGATTACCGTGCTGCGCCGCCTGGCCGCACTGAATGCAACATGGGGTTACGAAAAGCTCGGGCTTAGCGGCTATGAGGGCCAGCACTTCCTGGTAACGTATGCGCTTCTGTATGAGAACGCGGCCAAGGGCCCGGCTCCGCTGGCCCCGCCGGAAAAGCCAAAGGCGAAAGACGGCGCGGCATCCGACACGAACAGCGAATAGCGTTCCTGCGCGTCCGGACGAACACAAGCCGCGGCGGATTCACGCAGACCGCGGATGCCTATCAGAGATGGAAACAGAAAAAGGATGACACTATGCGCGTTACAGGCAAAATATTGACGGTCTGCGCGGTCTGGGCAATCGGTGCGGCCACGCTGGCTGCGGCGCAGGGAACCGATCAGGCAAAGATCGCCGACTATCTCAATTCGCTGCCCACGGTGAAGCCGCCTGAATATAACGAGGCGACGCGCCTTGCGCTTGCCGCCAATCCGCTCGGCTGCGAGGACCACCCCCATGCTTCCATGCGATTTTCGTCGGACTATCTGTGGAAGCGCCAGGACAAGCCTCAGCTTGCGGAGGACTACGAGCATCATCGCGCGTTTTATGGATGCCTGGATTGGCATTCTGGCGTGAACTCGATGTGGATGATGATTGCTCTCATCAAAAAGGATCCCACGATCGCCGTTGCGCCCGGAATCAAGAACGTACTGGAGAGCCACTTACAGAAATCCAATGTCGATGGCGAGATGGACTTCTTCACGCACCTGCATGGGGTGGGCGCGGATTTCGAGAAGCCTTACGGGTATGCCTGGCTGCTGAAGCTCTACGGTGAGATGAAAAGCTGGGACGATCCGGATGGAAAGCGTGCGGCAGCGGCGCTTGAGCCGATGGCTACATGGTTTGCAAAAGCCTTCGGCGAGTATCTGAGGAGCCTGAATTATCCGGTGCGCCTGGGGCTGCATCCGAATACGGCTCTCGACATGGGTTTCGTGCTGGACTATACCGCCAACACGCACGATACGGTGCTGGAATCAACCATTCGCGATACGGCGAAACGGCTTTTTGGCAACGACAAACACTGTCCGACTTCGTCCGAGCCTGTCTTTGCGGACTTTGCATCGCCGTGTCTGGCTGAGGCGGCGCTGATGGGACGCGTGCTGAGCCCGGACGCGTATGCCAAGTGGCTCGATGACTTTCTGCCGCCGGTGTACTCGGAGGAATTTGCGCTATATGGAAAGGACATCGATGCCGTGCATGGAAACAACCGCGATACGACAGGCACGGATGAAGAGGGACTTCCCAATGCTCACCTGATCGGCCTGAACTTTCAACGGGCTGCCGATCTGGAGTGGATCGCAAAGGGTTTGCCGGCAAGCGATCCGCGCGTTCCGGCTTACCGGAGGCTGGCGGAGATCAATGCAAAGCAAGGCTACGACAAGATTGGCCAGGCGGGATACCTTGGAACCCATTGGCTGGCAACGTATGCGCTGATGTACGAAAACCTGCTGGAAGAAGGTTCGGCGAAGAAGTAAGGCGGAAAGAACATGGCGGCCTTTTCGCCATGTCGAGTGGGGAGGGGACGGAAGCGAGAGCACAGCTTCAGGAATGCAAGTCCAAGAATGCAATTCATGGTGGGACGCTTGACACTCAGCTTGTCCGGGAGCTATATAAGAGAGTTCGTGCTGTATATCTCTCGTATACAAAAGAGGGCAAATGACTGAATCCTCAAGAATTTACCAGGAATTGAAACTGGATATTGTAACTTGTGCTCTTGCTCCCGGCCTGTCCATCTCCGAACAGGAAATGTGCGACCGATACAAGGCCAGCCGGACGCCTGTGCGTGAAGCGTGCCGCAAGCTGTGCAGTGAGTCCCTGATGCAGATGATTCCATTTCGCGGCTATAGCATTCCGCCCCTCACCATCGAGGAGTATCGCAACCTCAATGAGTTGCAGGAGATTGTCGAGCCAGCCGTCGCCGCGCTGGCCGCGGAGAGGGCTTCCGAGGCGCAGATCAAGGAGATCGAGTCCTGGGCAAGCTATGAATACTACGCCGGGCAGAAGAACAGCTATTACACGTTTCTTGAGTGGAACAGGAGCTTCCATATCTGCATTGCGGCGGCAAGCCGGAACCTCGCATTTCTCGACGTGGTGCGGAACGTGCAGACGCGGCTGATGCGCTACTACTACCTGGTGATTGCGATGGACAGCTACGGGCAGGAACTCATTGCGGAGCATCAGGCGCTGGTGCGGGCCATCAAGACGGGCAATCCGGAACTGGCGCGCGCCAGGGCGAAGGATCATCTGGCGAACACAAACCGGCGTAGCGCCAATGTCGATCTAAGGTCCGCGAACTCGGGCGTCGACAGTCTGCTTGGGGAAGAAGAGAGGGGATGGCTGCTCAAGACGCCTTCCCGCGCACCACGTGCAAAAAAGAAGGCGTATGCGCCACGGCGGCGCACGCTGCTGCCTCGGAAGTAAGAAGAGCCGGATGTGAGTGGATTGGAACAGAAAGAAAAGGCGGTCGTCGTTCAATCATGATGCGTGTTGCCATCGACACTGGAGGTACGTTTACAGATTGCGTTTACCTGCAGGACGGAAAGCTGGTCGTTCTCAAGGTGTTTTCCACGCCACACGAT
>JAATFM010000313.1 GCA_015655195.1 Terriglobales bacterium | reverse complement strand
ATTCTGAGAAATCTCCGCACCGAAAAGCAGCTCTGATTTAACGATCGCCGAAATACAAACCGCGGCGGTGGGCACCTGTGCGAGTCGGCCCAGCACTGCGGGATTGCCTTTGATGGCGTAGGACGCAATATCTGTATCAAGCAGGTAGAGAGGCATATCAGGCTCAGTCGAAAGGCTCCACGTCTTCCGGCGGCGGATCATCAACACCCTCCATAAAATCCGGTGATGCAAAGGGTCCCGCCAGAAACGCCGACCAGTCCTTCGGGCGCGGCGAGAGGATGATATTCTCGCCCTCCTTGCGGATGTAGACTTCCGGAGTGGAGAACTGAAACTCGCGGGGAATCCGCACCGCCTGGCTGCGGTTATTCATGAAAATCTTCGCGGTGCGCTGCATCGTCTCGCCCCCCCATGCGGCATATACAAAAGTATATGCCAGTGTAATTCGGCAGGCAAGCCAGGTTCCTATCCTTCCGGCTAAGGACGCTTGAAGAATGGAGCAGTCAGCGGACACTTCCTGTCAGATTTGGAACGCGGCCCCTGTCAGACGTTCCGCTTCGCTCCAAAGGCGTTCCGCATCGCCGAGATTCTGCGCCAAGGGTGGGATTACGACGGCTTTCGGGTAGCCCTTCAGCTCTAGCAATCCATCGGGACCGTAGTAACCGCCGGGCATAGCATCAGGAGCGACGGCTGCAAAGAGCGTGGGAAGTGCGCCGTGAGCCGCATCCTGCGAGACAAGGGGCTTCAGGATCGCACTAAGAATCCGAAATGGGGAGAAGCCGTTTCCAGGCCCGCTGGTCTGTAGATTTGTGATGGCATAACCGGGATGTGCCGAAGTGACGATTACCGGAGAGCCGGCCCTCGCCAATCTGCGGTGAAGCTCCAGCGCGAACAGCGAGTCGGCCAGTTTCGATTGGCCGTATGCCTGCGCCATTGGGCTATAGCGATGCTCGCTCTGAAGATTGGTGAAATCAATCTTTGCCCACTTTGTCACCGAGCTTGAGACGATAACGATCCGGTTTCCTTCCTGCTGTCGCACATGGGGATAAAGCAAAGCAGTAAGGGCAAAGGGACCGAGGAAATTCGTGGCGAATTGCCGCTCGAAACCATCCACGGTCAACTCGCGTTTGGGAATTGCCATCACGCCCGCATTGTTGATAAGCAGATCGATCGATGGTCCGGGATACTGCCCGGAAAACCACGAAGCGAATTCGCGCACGCTTGCCTGCGAGGCCAGGTCCAAAACGCCGGGAATGAGGCTTGCTGAGGGAATCTCTCTACGGATGCGGTCCACGGCGTCTTTTGCTTTCGCCATGGAGCGGGCCGGGAGGATGATTTCAGCGCCTTTGCGCGCCAGTTCCCGTGCCGTTTCAAAGCCGATGCCGGAGTTTGCGCCGGTAATCAATACGCGGCGGCCGGATTGCGATGGGATGAACTCAGCGGTCCATTGTTGCGTTCTCTCTGACATAGGATGAGTATTCTTGGTTTAGTATCCATTGGCAATAAGGAACCTGAATGGCGCGTACTTACCCGGAGGTAACTGTGAAGAAGGTCGATTGGGACGCGGCGAATGCAATTTGCGACAGGCTCTCTGCAGAACAGGATGTGCTGGTGCGGGAGATCGTGACGCAGATCTCGGAAAAGTGGACGCTCTGGACGATGTCGGTGCTCGCCGAAGCCGGAGCACCGATGCGTTTTTCGCGGGTAATGGAGCATGTGGAAGGGATCAGCCAGAAATCCTTGACCAAGACTCTCCGACAGTTGGAGCGCAGCGGGCTGCTCACGCGCGTGGTCTTCCCCGAGGTGCCGCCGAGAGTCGAGTACAAGATTACGAAGCTCGGTGAGGAGTTGCTGGTTCAGTTGCACCCGGTCTGGCTTTGGACCGTAGCGAATGTAAAAAGATTTGAGACAGCCCGATCCAAGTACGCCGGAGACGGCCGGAAGAATCCCTGGATCAGGCCGCGGGTTTCTAGTTAGGCCGTTTCCTCAGCAATTCTCTTCGCGCTTCAGGCTGCGGAAACTCACCGTATTCTCCCGCGGCTTGCCGTTACTAACGCTGTGCCTTTCATCTGTCTCGAAGGCGGATGGGAACGTGGAAGGCCGGCAGTAAACCGTCAGGCAGGAGAATCGGTTTGGGCGAGGATGTCGCGGGCAATATGAGCCTGATGGCGGCGATAGCCGGCTAGATAACGGGCGTCCTCGGCGTAAGTTGTCGGGTAAATGGGCGGGACGGGCTGCGGGCGCAGATCGGCGTCAACGTTGACGAAGGTGAAGATACAAACGTTGCTGAGGGCTGTGCTTTTGCGGTTGCGGCTGATGCGGGTGATGGATGCTTCAACCGAAATGGACGTCTTGCCGGTATAGGCTACGTGGCAGACGAAGTGAAGCTTGTCGCCCATGCGGACCGGCTGGTAGAAGTTGATGCGGTCGACAGAGACGAGCAGGGCGCGATGGCTGGCCACCATCTCAGAGCAGATGTGCGCGTACATGAAGGCGCGGTGGGCTACGTAGCCGCCGAAGATTTTTTCGGGCACGTTGACCTGCTCGGGATAGGTGCGCTCCCAGCCGCCAGCCATCAGCTTTGAGGCCAGCAGCAGATTCTGGCCGGGCTGCTCCTGGGCTTCGTGGAGGCTGCGCAGGAGGGCGTATTCCTCGCGGGTGGGTGGTTCCTCGGCGGCGCTGCGAGCGATGCGGTAGCTTTCCTTGCGGTGCTCGGCGCGCTGGGCGCGGGCCTTGTCTAGGTCGCTGCGGTAGTCAAGCTTGGGCACGGGAACGCTGTACTCCTGGCCCTGCTCGTCGCGGAGGCGCGCGACCATGGTGAAGTACGACGAGGCGACGTGGAGCACGGGGCTGCCGGGCTGCTCGATGCGGACGCCAACCTCAAGCGAAGTGTTGCCGACAAGATTGACGCGGGCGCGGAGGATCATGTCGCGGTCCGCGTCGGGAACGTTGCGGACACGCATGGAATCCATGGCGGCGGTGACTACGCGGGCTGCGGGATAGAAGCGGCGCACATAGTTGAGGGCAGTATCTTCGGCCAGCTTGTCGAGAACCTCAAGTATGAGGCCAACGCGGAGGTTGGAACGGACAGGCTCATCGGTGAGCATGAAGCGGCGGCGCAGGTCAGGGTCGGTGCTAAAGGGGAGACGGCGCTCGATAGAGGTCTGCTCCGGGCACATGGGACACGGGTCTTCGGCGGTCATGCTTTAAGGATAGCCCGGCGAGCCGCTCGCCGCATCCAGACAGTCTCCTGACATTCCAATGACATTTGCTCCACCGCATATGAAGTACCATCGATTTGCCTTGGAAGATTCGTCGATCGCTATGAGTTGTATTCGCTTGCTTCGCTCGGACGTTTCGTGTCCGGGGTACGTTAAGGAACTTATGCACGGAGAGAAGGACACATCATGGTTCCTCAACCATGCGCCGAAGATCGTCTGGCTCGCCTTATAGCAAGTGAGAAACTTCTCACTTGCGGGACAGAATCCAGAAAGAACTACTCCGAGATACACAAGGACCGCTTTGCAGATACTCTCCGTATCTGCAAAGATTATGCGCAAAGCCCCTCCGCACGGGTACTTGACATAGGTCGCAGCGAACTTACTTCCTACTTATCGAGTTTCTATCGGAATGTTGAAACCCTGGGTATCGATCCTGCCCTGGATGATGGCGGGCATCGCGAACAAGGGGCGATGGCCTCCGTGAAACACATAACTTTCGACCTGCTGAACTCCCCGGACTTTTCGCTGTGGCCGGTATGCGGTCCCTACGATCTCATCGTATTTTCCGAAGTGATCGAGCATCTCCATGTCGCGCCGGAGTTTGTGCTCGCGTTCCTCAGATCGCTCCTTTCTCCCAGCGGCGCTCTCATCTGCACGACGCCGAATGCAGTTGAGATTGGCAAGCGCCTCCGCATGTTGGCCGGGCGGAATCCTTACGAGCGGATTCGGCTCTATGCCACAAATCCGGGGCACATTCGGGAATACACACAGAAGGAACTCATCGAGATCGGGCTCAGCGTTGGACTGCGATGCAGGGACCATATCTACTTCGATTGGCGGCATGGAAGCAGGAAACACTGGCTGAAGACCATGCTGATCCGGTTGCTGCGCTTCCGTCCTTCGTTCCGTTCGTCGCAGGTGTGCGTACTGTCTCCAATCCCGGATTAACCGCGATGCCGGCGCTCTTCCCTTGCTTCCAGCGGCGAGAAGCAAGGGGCCGTTTCAATGTCCCATATGCACGGTAGTGTTTTGTGGATCATTGGATTTCAGAAAGAACGACAGCAGGAACATTGCCGCCGCACCCCACGCCAGAAAGATGTACGCATCCCCATACGACAGCGCGGTCGCCTGCATCACCAGCATCTGATAATCCCGCGCGACAGCCGCAACCAGGGCCGAGGCATACCCCATTCCGGCCCCCTGTATCTGGTGCGCGGCGGATTGCAGGTTGAGGGTAAAACCCGCATCCCCCGCGCCGAGGTGGTCGCCAAGCCGGGAAAAGTGAACCTGCTGACGGCGAGCCAGGATCGTTTGAATCACCGATGTGCCGACGCTGCTCCCCATATTGCGCATGAAATTACTCAGTCCGGAGACGGAGTCGCTACGGTCCTGGGGAACCCCGTAATAGGAGGCCGTGGTTGCCGAGATGAAGATAAAGCCCACCGGCGAGTATTGCAGCGTCATGATGACGGCAGCGGTCTTGAAATCGATGTCCAGCGAGATCATTCTGGCCGAGAAATAAAGCCCGACCGCCGACGCAAGCCAGCCGAAAAGCATGATATATTTCGCTGGAACCTTGCTCGTCAACACGCCCGCAACCGGCAGCGTAAACATGACAAACACGGCCCCGATCGACACGACGAGGCCCGAACTCTGGGCCGTGTAACCCATCAACGTTTGCAGAAACTGGGGCATGAGAATCGTTGAGGCGAAGGCAACCGCGCCGGCCAGAAACATAATCAGGCTGGTGCTGGAAAAGTTGAAAATCCGGAATAGCTTGACGTCGATAATGGGCTGTTTCTGGCGCCACTCCCACGGAACCAGCGCAGACAGGCAAACCACGGTAATCACCGCCAGGCACACGATGAAATGCGACCCCAGCCAGTCGTCCTCCTGCCCTTTGTCCAGCATTATCTGTAGCGCGCCGATCCCAAGCACCAGCAGGGAAAAACCGACCGTGTCAAAACGCATCTCTCCGGGCTTGAAGCGGCGAAGAAACGGCGGGTCCTCGACCAGTTGCTTAACCAACCCCAGGGCCAGCAGCCCAACCGGCAGGTTGATGAGAAAAATCCATCGCCAGGAATAGTTATCGGTGATCCATCCTCCCAGCGTCGGGCCAAGCGCCGGAGCGACAACCGTAGTGACGCCGAAGAGCGCAAAGGCGAGTCCGCGCTTTTCCGGCGGAAAGGAATCGGCCATGATCGCCTGGGCCATCGGCTGCATTCCGCCGCCGCCCGCTCCTTGCAGCGCGCGGGCCGCGAGCAGGATCGGCAGGCTGGGAGCAAAACCGCAAAGGAGCGAGCAGGCTGTAAACAGCACAATGCAGATCATGAAAAAGCGCTTGCGCCCAACCGCGCTGCTGATCCAGCCCGAGATAGGCAGCACAATCGCGTTCGCAACCAGGTAAGTGGTCAGCACCCAGGTGCCTTCATCGACGCTTGCGCCCAGGCCGCCCGAAATATGCGGCAGCGCAACGTTGGCGATGCTGGTATCCAGCACCTCCATGAATGCCGCAAGCGCCACGACGACGGCAATCAGCCAGGGATTGTATCTGGGCTTCCAGTTGACGGCTTGCTCCATTTCCACGGCGCGCCTCGTCTTTTATAATAAAACGAAACACTTCGTTTCGTTTTAGGTTCATCCTACTACACTGAGTGAAGATGCAGAAGAAGAGAGCCAAAAAAGCGGTTGCCATTGTGCGAGCCGCCGGCCGGCCGCGCAGCGAGGCTTCACGCACGGCAATTCTCGAGGCCGCACACGGTTTCCTGAAGACGCGGCCGATTGCCGAAATATCGACCATGCACGTGGCCCGCAAAGCAGGCGTCAGCACGGCCACGGTATACCGCTGGTGGTCTACAAAAGAGGCTTTGCTGCTGGATGCGTTTCTGTATGCGGCCGATCACGAGGTCTCACTGCGAAGCAACGGCGCCCCGCTGGAGCGGCTGAAGGAATATGTTCTCCAGATCGGCCGCTTCTTTACCGGGGAAAACGGCATTGCCGTCGCGCGCCTGCTGACCGCTATTCAGGACAACAGCGCTCTGCGTAAGCAATTCCTGAAGCGCGTCTATTCGCCGCGCGACACGGATATGCGCGCCCTGGTGCAGGAGGCGATTGCGGAACGCCAGTTGCCTGCCAGCATGGAGATCGGCACATTTCTGGACAGCATCGTCGGACCGCTGCTCATTCGCCTGCTGATCCGCCATGAGCGAATCGATGAGGCATTCGTGGCGGAGGTATTCGACCGGGTCGTTGCCGGCACCATGCTTCCGCGCCGTGCCGGGTAGCATGTCTTGTCCGCTCATCCCGCGCTGCCGCCAAGCGTACCGGATGCCTCACCCTTGCGGGTGTCTTTGCTTTTTTGCCGCTGGAGCGGGAGAGCGCCACCCCTTACCCCGCACAGCTCGTGAGAATATCGAATCCGGTGGAAGATCGACCCTGATATATCGGAGGCCATGAATGACGCGTGCGACCGCAATTCCTATCCTGCTTCTGGCTGCAATCCTCGAAGCAGGGGGCGACGCCCTGATGCGGGCTGGACTGCACAGAAATCTTGCCTGGCAGCGTGCATTGTTGTTCGCATTTGCCGCCGTCGTGCTGTTTGCTTACGGATGGACCGTGAATGCTCCACCGTGGGAGTTCGGCAAGCTGCTCGGCGTCTATGTCGTCTTCTTTTTCCTCGTCGCCCAGGTCCTCTCCTGGCTGGTCTTCAAGCAGACACCGTCGCTTGCAATGGCGATTGGCGGGCTGCTGATAGTTGCCGGCGGCGTGGTCATCTCGGTAGCGAGAACCTGATGCGGAAGAGGCCGGGCTCCTGGAATCTTTGATTGATCCGGCTGCTCGCATGGCTGCATAATCAACCATGGCGCTGCAAAATCCCTTCCTTCCAGCCACGGATCTGACAACGGGAGAATCGTCCGCAGGGACTGCCCTTCCCCGCGGATGTACTTTCCCCGAGCCGGATTGGCGGGCGCTGGCCCCATTCTGGTATCCGGTGGCCTTCTCGCATGAGGTATCGAAAGAACCTTATGCCAAGCCCTACGCCACGCGCCTGCTCGACGAGCGTGTCGTGCTCTACCGCATCGCCGACGGCTCCGTGGTTGCGGCGCGGGATATCTGTTACCACCGCGGAGTTCCGCTCAGCCTCGGCCATGTCGAGGGCGACGAGATCATCTGCAAATATCATGGCCTGCGCTACGACCGCGAAGGCCGATGCACGTGCATTCCCGCACATCCCAACGGAGCCATCTCTCCCCGGCTGCGGCTCGACATCTATCCGGCGCAGGAGCGATACGGCCTGGTGTGGGTTCGCCTGGTGGACAACGGTCCGCTTCCACTGCCCGAGATGACGGAGTGGGAAGACCCCGATTATTTGCAGGTTCTCCCCGACAGCGTTGCCATCGAAGCCGCGGCGGGCAGGCAGATCGAGGGTTTTCTCGATGTAAGCCACTTCGCCTTCGTGCATAAAGACAGCTTCGGTGAACCGGACAACCCGGTTGTTCCCGATTACAAGGTGACAAAGACCGCTGGCGGTTTTGTGGCCGATTACATCAGCACGGTAAGCAACTACGCGCACGGCTACAAGCACCTGAATCCGTCGGGATTTCAATGGCACAGGCGCTTCGAGGTCTTTCTGCCATTCACAGCGAAGCTCACGGTCAAATTCCCCGGCGGCGGGCTGCTGCATATTCTGAACGCGGCATCGCCGGTGTCGGCGCGCAAGACTCGCCTGTTTGTGCCCATCTGTCGCAACTTCGACAAGGACGCCGCCATCGAAGAGACGCTCGACTTCAACTACCAGGTCTTTGCCGAGGACATTGCAATTGTGGAAACGCAGTTCCCGGAAGACTTGCCGATCGACCTCCACGCCGAAGCCCACTTCCCCGCCGACCGCAGTTCTGTGACCTATCGCAAGGGGCTGGCCGCGCTGGGACTGGGGCGAAGTTACACCGCTTAGGCTGCGCTGCCCTCTGTCTCGAAATAGAAATGATAGTGATTGCGACATCGCGGATTGAACGGCGACGAGCAGCCGGGGCACTTGTCGGAACACCCCAGATACTGCGCGACCGTCAGCTCCATTCCGCAACTTCCGCACAGCACCGCGAGCTGGTTCCACTCGCTGCGCGGCCATACCTCCGCTGTGTGATCGGCCAGAGCGTCGTGGCAATCCTTGCAGGCGTAGTAGGCTCCGCAGCACTTCATTTTGATTGCAATGATGTCCAGAGCGCTGTGGTAGTGGCCGCAGCGCGTCTGCGGGTCGAGATCGATTCCAAGAACGCGGGGGCGCATATCAGCCATGGATTTAGAGTAGAAGACGGAAGCCGGACACACTACCTTGGTGTGGGAAATTTCGGTTCTGGAGCATGAAATGACAGCGGTGGAAGAAGCGCGAGCAAAGGAACTTCTGGAAGCTCAGAAGAAGGCGGAAGCTCTGTTTCACGAGGTAGAAGCGCGCGGCCTGATCCGGCCCGGCATCTCGGAAAGCATCCTCAATGCAGACATCTACGCTCTGGCAAAAGAGATGTACGGGATCACGACCTACTGGCACAAGCGAATCGTCCGCGCGGGTAGGAATACCCTGCTGCCCTATGCCGAGAACCCTCCTGACCTCGTCATCGGAGCGGACGACATCCTCTTTCTCGATCTGGGTCCGGTCTTCGAAGACTGGGAAGCGGACTTCGGCCGCACCTTCGTTCTAGGTTCCGATCCGTTGAAGCTCCGGCTGCAGCGGGATGTAGGCCAGGCCTTTGCCGATGGCAAGCGTTTTTTCAACGAGACTCCGGAGATCACGAGCAGCGAACTTTTCCGCCATGCCCTCACCCTCGCAGAAAAATCCGGATGGGAGTTCGGAGGACGCATCGCGGGGCATCTCATCGGTCAATTTCCCCACGAAAAAATCGCGGAAGACAAAGTGACGCTGTACGTTCATCCCCTGAGCCATCTGCCCATGCGCTCGCTCGATGAAGCGGGCAGGAAGCGACACTGGATTCTGGAAATCCACTTCATCGACAGAGAGCATGAGATCGGCGGCTTCTTTGAAGAGTTGCTGACGATCTAGCAGCCTCTTCAGGGAGCAAAGCCGCTTACCTGCCTTTGTAATCCTGGAAGAGCTCGGGAAATTCCTTCTTCAGTGCGTCGATCTTCGGCCGGTCGCAGACCAGGATGTACGGGTTGTCAGGATTGTGCAGCGCGTAGTCCTGATGGTAGGACTCCGCATCGTAAAAGCCTTTCAACGGCGTTACCTCTGTCACAATGCGCTTGGGAAAAACATGCGCGGCATCGAGCTGTGCGATGTATGCCGTGCCGAGCTTCCGCTGCTCCTCGCTGGTATAGAAGAGGACGGAGCGATAGGACGACCCCACATCCGGCCCCTGGCGATTGAGCTGCGTAGGGTCGTGCGCGACCGAGAAGAAGATTTGCAGCAGCTTCCCGTATGTGATCTTCGAGGGGTCGTAGACAACTTTGACCGACTCGGCGTGTCCGGTCGTTTCGGTTGTCACCTGATCGTAGGTTGCAGTGGCCGACGAGCCGCCGGCATAGCCCGCGGTCGTTGCAACCACTCCCTTCACCCGCTCGAAGACAGACTGGATTCCCCAGAAGCAGCCCCCGGCAAAAACGGCCGTCACCTTCCCATGCTGCTGTGCGAGCGGGGCGTCTGCCTGCGGAGCCGGTATTCCCAGGCGAGTCTGCGCCTGTACGCTGCCGCCGACGGCAAGGACAAACACGGCTGCCAATAAAGCCCAACGAGATGGAAGGAAACGAAGCATGAAACCTCCGGGCACTGCAAAGCCCCTCCCTTGAGACGCTCCAGCAGGCATAGAGGTTGCGGCGAACAGTCAGGCGGAGATGGGAATCTGCTTCAACCGGGTGTTCCATCCTTCAAGCTGAGAACGCTTCAAGGATGGAACAGCACGGGCCTTAGCTCATCCTCAGATATGTTTCTCTGTCTCGGCTAGCGCAGTGTCGATGCTGCGCGGCAGGACGGGTTGTTCTACGGACTTGAGGAGCTTGCGCGTCATGATCTCGAAGTGATAGCCCATCACCGCCAGCGTCATGGCCGCGCCGAAACAGCGGTGATAGCGCGTGGCCGCTGTCAGCAGAAACTTCCAATAGCTCCAGCGCTGCCGGCCGAAGACACCCTGCCGAACAACCGAAGTGACCAGGGCGCGCATATCGCCGCGCGCCAGCCCCTGACGCGTCGGCAACCGCTCGCCGCGCTTCGGCTGCGTGCGGCTCAGGTAGCGTTTCACGCGGTCGTAGTAGGCTTCGCTGCTGTAAATCCGCTTCAGCACGGAGCGGTAACCCTCGACCAGCTTCGTTGCGTCCATGTGCGGCAGAAAATTCAAGTGCGCGCCCGTGTTGTTACCGAGGCCCTCATCCAGAATGCGGCCCTCATTCCACAAGCGCCGAAACAGTTGCGTCCCCGGCATGGCCTGCAGCAGCCCCACCATGGCAATGGGAATGGCGCTCTTCTCAATAAACTCCACCATGCGGTCGAAGATGTCCCCGTGGTCCGTGTCAAAGCCCAGGATGAAGCCGCCCATCACCTGCATCCCATAGCTTTGGATGGTAGCGACGCTGTCCAGCAGGCTGCGGCGCGTGTTTTGCAGCTTGTTGGCCGCAATCAGGCCGGATTCGTCGGGAGTCTCGATTCCGAGAAAGACCGACCGGAAGCCCGCATCCCTCATCAACTGCATCAGCTCCGGATCGTCGGATAGATTCAGCGAGGCTTCCGTGATGAATTCAAAATTCGTCTTCGATTGGCGCCGCCAATCGGCAAGCGCGGCGCATAACTGCTTGGCCCGCTGCTTGTTGCCGATGAAATTATCGTCCACGATAAAGACCGATTCCCGCCAGCCCGCCGCGCGTAACTGGTCCAGCTCGGCAAGCACCTGCGAGACGGATTTGGTGCGCGGCCTCCGGCCATAGATTTCGATGATGTCGCAGAATTCGCAGTTGAAGGGGCAGCCGCGCGAGTATTGCACGGTCATCGTCGAGTAGCGCTTCATCCGGATCAGGCTTAAATCGGGCAGCGGGCTGATTTCCATTGGCGGCCTTTCGGCGGCCTGATAAACGGCCTTCGCCACACCCTGCTCAAGATCCCGCGCAAGATCGGCAATCAGGCTCTCCGCTTCGCCGATTACCACGTGATCCGCCTTAAGCTCCGCCGCCGGCACGCTGCTGGTGATTGGCCCGCCTACGACCGTCCGCAGCCCGCGTGCCCGGCAACGCTCCACAATCGCCACGAGAGCTTCGCGCTGAATGTGCATTCCGCTCAGCAGCACTACGTCGGCCCAGTCGAGGTCGCGGTTGCTGAGCCGCTCGACATTCATGTCCACGAGACGCTTGTTCCAGTTGCCGGGCAGCAGCGCGGCCACGGTCATCAGCCCCAGCGGAGGCTGCGCCGCCCGCTTGCCCAGAAAGGACAGTGCGTACTTGAAGCTCCAGAAAGTCTCGGGGAATTGAGGGTAAATCAGAAGAGCGTTCATAAGCGCCTCCGCAAGGGGAAAGCGGCTACGCGAGCAGGAATCGAAAGGTTCAAGCCGTGTCTTCCACGCTGGAAGCAACTACGGCACACTCGTTGCGGCAAACTAATCCCGTATGGATTATGGACTCACGGCGAGGCGGCATTGTGTGATCTTCGTCACGTGCCGGCTGTCCCATCCTCCAGCTTGAAGGATGGGACAGCGCGAGCCTCTAGCTCATCCGCAGATACGTCTGCGAGAAGCGGTCGTGCCAGCTCAGGTGGTCCTCGTCAAAGACGCTCCACACCATCCCCAGCCCCAGCGGCAGCATGGAGAGCGCCATTGCGCCCAGCCTGCGCCGCATCTGCTCCCGCGTCGGCATCGCGTCCTCGAAGGTGCTCAGCGCGAGACCCGCATAGCGCATTCCCGGCGTCCGCAGGCTGAGCAGGCAGAAGAATGTGTGATAAGCAAGCCCGGCAGCCACCAGCGCGCTTGCACCGAGCAGTTCGGCGGTCCGTATGGCAAGCGTCTGTTGCGCGCCCAGCGCCAGCGTGAGCCAGAAGAACGTGGCCGCCGCAATCACCAGCACGCTGTCCACTATTCCGGCCATCAGCCGCCGGTTCAGCGGAGCCAGAGCCGGCCGGCTGCGCTCCTCGTCCTGTGCCGGCAAATAAGCCGCCTGCGCGTCAAGCTTCATTCCCGGCCACTCGGCCGTCGCCCAGCCAACAGAGCTTGCTGCCGAAGCCTCTGCCTCACTTGCCGCTTCGATCGCCGCAGAACTCGCGGCAGAACTTGCGATTGGGGCGGCCGATTCCGCCGCCGGATGCGTCTCCGCCCATGCGTGGGTCGCGTGAGCCGCAAGCTCAGGAGCCGGAGCCTCGGTCTGCACCGAATCCGGATCGACCTCGAAGATGCTCAACTGAGTCCCCGGCTGCGCCGTCGCAATCCCATCCAGCAGCCGCGGACGCATCCGTCGCGTCGCCACCAACTCGCGCGGAAACTCAATCAGGTTTGCCGGGATCGCATAAGACTCAATTTCCACCGGCTCATCCCGCCGCGAAGCCTGCTCGGCCTGCGTCCACCAGTCTTCCGCCGTCAGTTCAAAAGGATCGGCCGGTACCTCGGCACTCCGCAGCGGCATGTCTGGCTGCCAGCGAATCTGCACCACCTGCCCGGCGCTGTCGCGGCAATCGGTCACCGGCCCGACAACGGGCTCTGTAACCGGCGCGGAGATTGGCTCGGCAATCTGCTCTACAACCGGATTCTGCGCGGCTACCGGCGCAGCCGATTCAACCGTCGCAGCTTTCCGTTTCGACTTGGCTGACTGGGGCTCAGCAATCTTCGGCACGGGCATGGCAATCTCAGGTTCCGCAAGCACAGGCTCTGCCGCGCTCATCACCGGAGCGGCAACTGCCGGAGTCTGATCTGCCCCCCAATCCCACTCCGGCTCTGCAACCGGAGCCACTGGCTCAGCCACAGCCGAAGCCGCCGGCATCATTACAATCTCCGCCGGTCCGGCAGCACGCATTGGCTCTTCCACCGTGGCCGCGTGCAGACCGGCCATCGCCGTCTCCGCCGCGGACTGCGCCTCAATCGCCACCTTGGTGGCAATCTCCGCCGCTCGAACCGCCATCCGCGCCTCTTCGGCCTGAATCTGGCTGTAGCTCGGGGCCTTGGCGTAGCGCGCAGCAACGCGGGCCGCTGCCTGCGCGGCGCGGCTCGTGCCCATATTCGATTCCGAGAGTTCCTGCTCCGTGGGAACCGATGCGGGGGATGTGCTCGCCTTGCGGTTCTTGTGTTCCGCCAGGCGACGGTTCACTTCCTGCCGCCATGCCGGGGTAACAGGCTGGCCAAGTGTGCTCACTCGAATTGTCCCTTCAAATGCGCCTCTTCAAAAAACCGATCGATCTCCCGATCGTGAGTTGATCTTGAGCCGCCGTCGGGTCCGGCAACCAAACCGCCGGACGTTGCTCTCTTGAAAGGTTGAGTTCGCGGAAAATGCCTGTCTTCAAAAAACAACACCTTTTCCGCGCCACGCCACCCGTCTTGCCGTGGCGATTCTGGTGCGGTGAGATGCGTTTCTCACGAGCCGGGTTTTCCTTGCTGCCAGAGCTGCATGAGACGCGTCCTAACTCCAGTCGCCCGCATTTGTTATGCTGAGCTTGGTTGTGAGGATGCACCCACGCATTTTTTGGTTTATCACGGCATTAGCCCTCTGTCACTCGCTACTTAGGGGGCAGGCGTTAACCAATGCGTTACCTCCAGCGCAGCCTCGGCAGGCCCAAGCCCAAATACAGCCCCAAACGCAGGCCGCGCAAGAGGCGCTGCCGGACGACCCCGACCAGCAGCTTCTACCCGTCGCGCATCCCGAGCCATCCGCGCCCGCTGGCGTTCCACCCTCCTGGAAGGCCGACCGCCAGACTTTTGCCGCCAAGACAGCCACGCTCTACGGCGTCACCGACTTCCACTACCGCGATTACATTCTGAGCGCCGACAAGGTCGTCTACCACCAGGACACCACCGCCGTCGAAGCCGAGGGGCACCTTCACATCACCGGCGGCCCGGACGATCTCTCCCTCACCGCCGGCCGCGGCGAGCTGACCCTCAACGCCCACACCGGGCGCTTCTACAATGTGAACGGCTCTGTCGGCGTGCGATCGAACGGCAACTCCACCGTCTACACCACCACGAATCCCTTCGTCTTTACCGGCCGCGTCCTCATCCAGAACGGCGAAGGCAGCTACCGCATCGTAGACGGCTCCATGACCAACTGCCGCCTGCCGCACCCCGACTGGAAGATTCTCGCCCGCTCCATCCGCATGGAAGACGAGCGCGCCACCACCACCAACGCCTACTTCAAGCTCCTCGGCATCCCCATCTTTTACCTGCCGTGGCTCTCGCACCCGACCGACGAGAACGGCCGCCAGAGCGGCTTCCTCATCCCCGTCATTCCGTCGAACTACAACTCCATCCGCGGCTTCACTACGGGCGAGCAGTTTTACTGGGTCATCAGCCGCAGCATGGATGCGGTCATCGGCTCCGAGTATTACTCCAAGCGCGGCTTCGCGCCCAACGGCGACTTT
>JAATFM010000037.1 GCA_015655195.1 Terriglobales bacterium | reverse complement strand
TCGATGCGGAGAAGCTGGTTGTACTTGGCGATGCGGTCGGTGCGGCTGGCCGAGCCGGTCTTGATCTGGCCCACGCCGGTGGCAACGGCAAGGTCGGCGATGAAGGTGTCTTCCGTCTCGCCGGAGCGGTGGCTCATCACGGAGGTGTAGCCGTAGCGGCGACCAAGCTCGATGGCTTCGAGGGTCTCGGTAAGCGTGCCGATCTGGTTGACCTTGATGAGAATGGAATTGCCAACGCCCTCTTCGATGCCGCGCTGGAGGCGCTGGACATTAGTAACGAAGAGATCGTCGCCGACAAGCTGAATCTTGCCGCCGAGCTGCTCGGTCAGCACGCGCCAGCCGGCCCAATCATCCTCGGCCAGTCCGTCTTCGAGCGAAACGATGGGGTACTGGCGAACCCAGTTGTCGTAGAAGTGCACCATCTCCTCACTCGAAAGCTCGCGCTTGTCGCTCTTCTTGAAGATGTACTTCTGCTTTTCCTTGTCATAAAACTCAGAAGATGCCGGGTCGAGCGCAATCGAGATCTGCTCGCCGGGCTTGTAGCCGGCGGCTTCGATGGCCTCAAGAATCAGCTCGATGGCCTCGTCGTTCGACTTGAGCGAAGGCGCGAATCCGCCCTCATCGCCGACGGCCGTGCTGTAGCCCCTCTTCTTCAGCACGCCCTTGAGCGTGTGGAAGGTCTCAGTCGCCCAGCGCAACGCATCGGAGAAACGCTCCGCGCCGACGGGCATAATCATGAACTCCTGAAAGTCCACATTCGAGTCCGCGTGCGCGCCGCCGTTGAGAACATTCAGCATCGGCGTGGGCAGAATCGAAGCGTTCACGCCGCCGAGGTAACGGTATAGCGGAATCTCAAGCGTCTGCGCCACGGCGCGGGCTGCGGCCAGCGAGACAGCGAGAATGGCGTTCGCACCCAGCTTGCCCTTGTTTGGCGTGCCGTCCAGAGCGATCATCGTCTGGTCGATGAGGCGCTGGTTGGCCGCGTCCATGCCTTCGAGCTCCGGCGCAATGGCGGTCTCGACATTGTCGACGGCCTGCAGAACGCCCTTGCCCATGTAAACACTCTTGTCGCCGTCGCGCAGTTCCACGGCTTCGTGCTCGCCGGTGGAAGCGCCCGAAGGCACAATGGCGCGGCCCAGCGCGCCGGATTCCAGAATTACGTCAGCTTCTACGGTAGGGTTTCCACGCGAATCAAGCACTTCTCTGGCGCGGATGGCAGTAATCTCAGTCATATCGGTCCTCGCAATGCGGTGCAGCAGCCGGTCATTTAGTTTGGGGCGGCGATCGACGGCGACGGACATACCGGCTGCACTCTGAATTGTGGTCAGAAGCTGCGGTCCTCGCGTCATAGGCTCTCCATTCAAGGCGAATCGTGACCCCGGAAGATTGTGGAGAATGTTTCCTCGTGGATTTTAGCAAAGAGGGCCGTATTTACCGTGGTGTCATGTGTCACATGTCCGGTTGCACCCGGCGAGCGAGAGCGGAGCGCAGAGCTAACTTCAACGCAGGTTGACGAGCCTGATTCGTGGCGCATGCGGCACTCTTTGTGCACAGAATCGAGTTCGTGGAATCTTCGCCGCGTTACGCTCAGAGTGGTATATGTTGGCGCATTGTGTTCGCACAGCGCGAAAGGGGTGCGACACTCCGCCAGTATTCGTGTCCTATAAAATAGCGATGCTGTATCTGTGCAGTGTTGAGTTTTGTATAGAGTTTCGGATCGAGTTTCGTATTTGAGGACCGCAAAGCGAAGGAGAGTAAAGCGATGAATTATCCGATCAATCTGCCCCGCCTGCTCTGGACCTGCGCGTTCGGGGCCGGCGCTTTCCTGGCTCTCGCCGGCCATCTTCCCGCTCAGCAGCCGGCCCAGCCCGCGCCTGCTCCAGACCCGAGTCAGTATCAGGGCCAGGCCAGCCCGCCTTCGGATGAGACGATTCAGGCCGTGCCGCCTGACCAGTCTCAAGCTCAGGCAAATCCAGTTCAACCCAAGCCCTCGCCAAGCGTGCCATTGACACAGCCCGCCCCGCAAAGTGCGCCCGCTCAGCAGTTTGCTCCATCCGCGCCTCCGGCAAACATTCCGCCGCAGGATGCCGACAGCGGAACAGTGCAGGTGGCTCCGCCAATGCCTGAGCCGCAGTATGGAACTCCGCAGCCCGGACTTGCGAGGCGCAGCCGCTCGAACGATCCCGACGGCGACATCGTGCATCCAAATCCGCTGCCTCCCGGAACGCTCGAAGAAGGCACTCGGATTCGCGTGCGTCTGCTCACCGAGTTATCCTCTTCGCTGAGCGAAAAGGGCGATTCCTTCCGCGGGCGTGTGGATGTTGACGTGTTGCAGGACGGACAGGTGTTGATTCCCGCTGGCTCGGAGATTGTCGGCAAGGTTGTGGAGGCTTCGAGCGGCCACTTTGGCGGCAAAGGCTCGTTACGTCTGCGTCCGGAGACGGTGGTGCTGCCCAACGGAGCGCAGTTTCTGCTGATGGCTGGCGTGGCGGACACGCAGAACTCAAACACACGCGTAGACCGCGAGGGAACCATCCAGGCTGGCCCGCGCTACAAGCGCGACGGCGTGGAATACGGCGGCGGCGTTGGCGTTGGGGTGGTTACAGGCGCAGTCGTCGGCGGGCCTGTGGGCGCTCTGGCCGGCGGCCTCATCGGCGCGGGCGCGGTGACGGTGCATCTGCTGATGGATCATCCCCAGGCGCGTCTCGAACCCGGCTCGGTGCTGCTCTTTACGCTCTCGAACCGCCTGAGCCTCGTTCCACCAACTGCGGCGGGCAACTGACGCATCAGGCAGTGTCTGGTGAACTAACCGACTACCAGAAGTATGGGAGACCATATGTTGGTGGTATCCGAGGTTCCAACACCAGGGACCTGGAGCACCCGGCGTCTTGTGCTGCCTTGCATCCAAATTTATGCCGGGCTGATAGGCTAAATCTGGCCGAACGCATTTTGCCGGAGATTCCTTGAAGAAGAAGCAACTGATTCTGAGC
>JAATFM010000124.1 GCA_015655195.1 Terriglobales bacterium | reverse complement strand
GGTTTCTCCGTCGCCCGCGATTCAGCCCTCCGCTGACGCGGGTTTTGTGTTTTGACCCGTCTGCCCGTTGCAACCAGATTTCGAGGAAACATGTCCCAGGCCGTTCCGGAAAAAGAGACCAAGGCCCAGCGCGCCGAGCGACTCAAGCGCGAAAAGAACCCGTGGGAGGCCTTTGACGAGGTCCGCCGCTTTGCCCGCGAGGGCCGTTCGAGCGTCGTCCCCGAGTGGGCCTCGCTGTATTTCAAGTGGTGGGGCATTTACACCCAGGGCGACGGCGCGGGCGTCACCGGCGGCAAAGGCGGCGAGGGCCTTGCAAGCGATTACTTCATGCTTCGCATTGGCATTCCCAATGGCATTCTCAGCGCGCATCAGCTTCGCGCCATTGGCGGCATCACGCGGCAGTACGCCCGCAACCTTGCCGACATTACGACGCGCCAGAACATACAGCTTCACTGGCTCACGATTGAGTCGCTGCCCGAGGTCGTCGATGCGCTCAATGCGGTCGGCCTCTCGCCCAAAGGTGCTTGCGGCGACGTGGTTCGCAACGTGACCGGCTGCCCGCTCGCCGGCGTCGCGGCGGATGAGTTGATAGACGCCTCGCCCATTGCCGAAGAAATCGCGCATCTGCTCACGGCCAATCCGGCTTTCTACAACCTGCCGCGCAAATTCAAAATCTCCGCCACCGGCTGCCCGTCATGGTGTTCGTATCCGGAGATCAACGACATCGGTCTCACGCCTGCGCGTCTTGGCGGCGAAATCGGTTTTGGCCTTCGCGTGGGCGGTGGCCTCTCGAATGAGCCGCATCTCGCCGAGCGCATCGACGCTTTCGTGCGTCCCGGTCAGGCAGTTGCCGTGGCCCGTACTGTTGCGGAAATCTTCCGCGACCAGCTTGGCCTGCGCGAGAGCCGCGACCGCGCGCGCCTCAAGTATCTGTTTATGAAGGAAGGCTGGACCGCGGAGAGCTTCCGCGAGGAGTTGCAGGGACGGCTCGACTTTACACTCGAACGCGCGGGTGAAGAGACCGTTCCCGGTGATGTCTTCCGCGACCATGCGGGCATTCATCCGCAGCGTGAGGCTGGCTTGAGTTACGTCGGCGCGAGCGTCTTGCGCGGCCGCCTCACCGGCGAGCAGTTGGAAGCCGCGGCCGAGCTTGCGGAGCGATTTGGCAAGGGCCGTCTGCGCTCGACTGTCTCACAGAATTTGCTCTTCCTCGACATTCCGAATGCAAAGGCCGGCGAGCTGGCAAAAGAGCTTGGGCAGATCGGTCTGCACGTGGATGGCTCCGTCTTCTGGCGCGGCGCTGTGGCTTGCACTGGAACCGAATTTTGCAAGCTCGCTATTACGGAGACCAAGGGCTTTGCGCGCTGGCTCGTCGACGAGATGCAGGAGCGGCTGCCGGAATTCGACCAGCAGCTACGGCTCCACGTGACCGGCTGCCCGAATAGTTGCGGCCAGCACTGGATCGCCGACATTGGCATAGAAGGCAAGAAGATCAAGCACGATGGCAAGCTGACCGACGCTTACTATTTCTGCCTCGGCGGCGCAGTGGGCGAGCACGCGGGCTTTGCACGGCCCGTCGGCTACCGCAGCCTTGCAACGGATGTGCCCGAGTCCATCGAGCGGCTGCTGCGCCAGTATCTTGGCACGCGCGATGCGGAGGAAAATCTGCGCCAGTGGTTCGCGCGCCACACAAACGACGAACTGCGCGCGCATCTGGCCGGCGAAGTAGTCGCCGCCGTGGAGCGCGACAAACCGACTGGCCCCGTGCCGTACGGCGCAGCGGACTAGCTTGCAATCGGAGTCCCACCCACAGTACGTTTTTGTTTTTGCGACTTGGGTTAGGAACAAAACTTACCGTGCCCCATCCTTGCGACTCTTTTCTGTCGCAAGGGTGGGATGCCAAAGCTGAAGGAAACATCATGAGCCTGATGCCGATCTTTCTCGATCTCGAAGGCCGCGCCGGATTGCTTGTCGGCGCGGGTTCTGTCGCGCTCGACAAGATAGGCACGCTGCTCCAGGCGGGTGTGCGCCTGCGCGTTGTTGCGCCCGAGGCCCGCGAAGAGATTCGTTCGCTCGCGGCGGAGGGCAGGCTCGAATGGGTCCAACGTAGCTTTGCGCCAACGGACCTTGACGGTATTTTTATTGCTATTGCCGCAACCGATCAGCCGGAAGTCAACGCTGCTGTTTATCAGGCCGCCGTGGAGCGCGGAGTTCTATGCAACAGCGTCGATGACATTCCGCACTGCGACTTCTTCTTCGGTTCTGTCGTCCGTCGCGGCGCGCTGCAAATCGCAATCTCGACCAGCGGCGAAAGCCCGGCATTTGCGCAGCGGCTGCGCCGTGAGATCGACGAGCAGCTCTCCCCGGATATTGGCCCGTGGCTCACTGAGCTTGGCGCGCTACGTCGCGAGATTCTCGCCACGCATCCGGCGGGCGACGAGCGCAGGGCGCTGCTGCATCAATTGGCCCAGCGTCCGCTCTGTGAATCCGCGAGCTGCCCTACGCGACTGCTCGCTGATCCCACCCTTGCGCCAGAGAAAAGGCGCAAGGATGGGGCACGGGGTGAGTCCGGTAAGGTCTATCTCGTTGGCGCAGGCCCCGGCGATCCGGAGCTTCTCACTTTGCGAGCGCTGCGCCTGCTTCAATCCGCCGATGTCATTCTTCACGACGATCTTGTGCCGCAGGCGATTCTTGCGCTTGGCTCTCAGGCGGAAATTCTCAACGTCGGCAAGCGCTGCGGCGCGAAAAGCATCACGCAGGAAGAGATCAACGCGCTGCTTGTCGATTACGCTCGCGCCGGACGAACTGTCGTCCGCCTCAAGAGCGGCGATCCGCTGATCTTTGGCCGCGCCGCGGAAGAGATGGCCGCTTTGCGCGAGGCCGGTGCCGATTTCGAGGTTGTTCCCGGCATCACTGCGGCCTTTGCTGCAGCGGCTGCTGTGCCGTTTCCGCTTACGGACCGGCACACGGCTTCGTCTGTCATCTTTTCGACCGGCCATCACGCGCAGTCGCACAACGATGCGCCACTGCCGGCCAAAGAAGACGCGACCCGCATCGTCTACATGCCGGGCCGCGACCTGAAGCTGCTTGCCGCCGAGTGGCTCGCTGAAGGGCTTCCCGCCGATCTTCCCTGCGTGCTTGTCTCCCGAGCCGCGCAGCCGGATCAGGAAGTGCGATGTACTACGCTTGCCGCCCTCGGCGACGAGGCGCTGCTGCCCGCGCCCAGCCTGCTTCTGGCCGGCTGGGCGGTGCGCAAGTCCGCTGCGAGATTTATGACGCACGCGGACATCTCCGTCGAACTCTGACGCGAAACCTGCCACGCTCGCATTCCAACCGAACTGGAGAAAACCATGCCTGAACTGCCTGTAAAACGCAGCGGGATTCCGCTCGACGTGTACGCCGTAGCGCTTGCCCTTGCGCTTGCGCTGTTGATCCGCCTCAACGTGCTTCCGAACATTCCGTGGTAACGCAGAAAACGAAATCCCCGCGCCGCCACCTTTAATTAGCAAGGAGATTCTCATGGCATCCGCCGCCAATCCCGCGTCCTCGCTCGGTCAATCCGCTAATCCGGATCGGGCCGCAAACCCGTTCCAGCGCATTCTTGCGCTTATTCCCGGCCTGCTTCTGCTCATCGCCGTCGGCTATGGGGGCAAGATCATCGAGGCATCCATCAACGGCTACACCAAGGCCCACCACATTCCATTTCCCAACATCGAATATGTGCTGTGGGCCATTGTCATCGGCCTCTTGATTGCCAATACCGTCGGCGTGCCGCGCGTCTTTCAACCCGGCGTGGCAACCTACGAGTTCTGGCTCAAGACCGGTATCGTCTTGCTCGGCTCGCGCTTCCTGCTTGGCGACATCCTGCACCTCGGCGGCATCTCGCTCACGCTCGTCGCCGTTGCACTTACGCTCTCGCTGGTTTTCATGCACGTGCTTGGGCGCACCTTCAAGCTCAAACCCAAACTTACTTCGCTGCTTGCCATCGGCTCCTCGATTTGCGGCGTTTCGGCGATCATTGCCGCCAAGCCCGCCATCGATGCCGACGACGAAGACGCCTCTTATGCCATTGCCGCCATCCTTGCGCTCGGCGCAATCTCTCTCTTCGCCTTTCCCGCCATCGGCCACGCGCTGCATTTGAGCGATAAAGCCTACGGTCTGTGGGCCGGCCTGGCCGTGGACAATACCGCCGAAGCCACCGCGGCCGGCGCGCTCTACTCTGATGCTGCGGGCAAGGTTGCCGTGCTGGCCAAGACCACGCGCAACGCGCTGATCGGCTTCATCGTTCTCGGCTACGCGATCTACTGGGCCTCGCGCGGTCAGGCGCAGGCTGTGGGCAACAAGGCCGCGTTTCTATGGCAGAAGTTTCCCAAGTTCGTGCTGGGCTTTCTGCTGATCTCGCTGCTTGCTACGGTGGGCTTCTTTACCAAGGGACAGATCGGCAGTCTTGCCAATCTGTCGCGCTGGGCCTTTCTACTCACGTTTGCCGGCGTGGGCCTTCGCACCAGCTTTCGCGAGCTTGGCAAGCAGGGATGGCGTCCCTTCGCTGTCGGTGCTATCGGTGAGGTTTTCATTGCGCTTATCACGCTCGGCCTCGTCTTCGGCGCGGACCGGTTCCTGCATCTCTGAGAACCGGCTCTCAACCCGGCATCGCTCACGCTGCCCGGCCCGTCTTTGTGACCGCCGGGCGGCGTGCCCGGTTGCCAGTTTTAACAAAGCGATTTATCAGAAGCCAGCGCTGCGTTGTGGCGTGTAATATGATGCGGACTTTTTAGATTGACTGCCGCGCGCATCGCATGGAGAGAGTTTTCTCAGGCGAAGCGAAGCCGGCGGCGGAGGGTTCGCAATGAAGAGCTTGAGAAGGCTGGTGTACTGGTATTTGTCGTCGGCATTTTGCCTGGTGCTCGCATCCTGCGGCGGCGGCAAATCAACGCCTCCGCCGCCCACAACGTACACACTGACGGTGAACTCGACCAATCCGGCGAGCGGCGTGCAGATTTCGGTTGGAAATACTGTCAACAGCCTTTCTTCCCAGGTAACGACGCCCTCCACGCAGAGCTACGACAGTGGCACTCGGCTCATACTTACCGCGCCTTCGACTGCGGGCGGGAACAACTTCTCCTCGTGGACGGGCTGTACAACGACGAACTCCACGACATGCAACGTAACGGTGAACGCGAATGCAACGGTTACGGCCAACTATGCCGCGCCGCCGCCGTCCACAACTTACGTTCTCACCGTTGATTCCGCCATGCCTTCGAGCGGCGTTTCCATCGGTGTCTCTCCCGCGGACAACAGCGGCAGCGCCGGCGGAGCCACAAGCTTTACGCGTACCTATAACGCCGGCACGCAGATTACGCTCACTGCGCCTGCAACAGCGAGCAGTAGTAGCTTCTCTTCATGGACTGGCTGCACGAGCGCAAGCACCACTACCTGCGCCGTTACGCTCAACGCCAACACAACCGTCACGGCCAGCTACTCCGAGCCCGCGGTAAGCTCTGTTACTGTCACGCCGAATCCCGCCACTGCCACCATCGGCAACACGGTGCAGTTTTCCGCCACGGTGAACGGCTCCGCAGTCACGAACAACAGCGTGAAATGGTCCGTTGCCGCGCCATCGGGCAACTCGCTCAGTCCCGGAACCATTACATCGAGCGGCCTTTATACCACGCCTTATCCCGCGCCGGCTTCGGTTACTGCCACCGCCGCCAGCGTGCAGGACGCGACCATCTCCGGCAGCGTCACGGTTACGATCAGCGCGCCCGCCGCGACCGCAGGCCCGGCGCTCTCTGTGGACGTTGCTGGCGCGACCCACTCCATCAACCCGTACATCTACGGCATGAACACTTACCTGCTCGACTCGGCCTCCGTGACAACGGCGCAGCCTGCGATTGTGCGCTGGGGCGGCGACGCCACCTCGCGCTACAACTACAAGCTCAACACCACCAACTCCGCCAGCGATTACTACTTTGAAAACTCCTCCGGCGTGAACGGCATGTGGGGCGGCGGCAACTATACCGGCCTCATTACCGCCGCATCCGCCGCCGGCGTGCCGGCGCTGATGACAATGCCCGTCAACGGCTGGGTTACAAACAGTTCCACTACGGCATGCAGTTTCACGGAGTCGCAGTACCCCGGCCAGCAGAGCTACAACGGCTCCTGCGGCGACGGCATCTACCCCAAAGGCACAAACAACTGCGCCACCACCGGAGGCTGCGACATATTCGGTGACACAGCCGGGACAATCGCGGCCCTCACCAGCACCGCAAACCCTCCGCCCACGCCGCCCGCCGCCGCAGGAGCCACGCAGGAATGGGCGCAGAGCACGTGGGCCGGCGGATGGGCCAGTTCCATTCTTGCTGCCTACGGCCCGGCAAATCCCACGACAGGAACCGGCAAATCCGTTGCCATCTGGGATCTCGACAACGAGCCTGCCTGGTGGGACGAGGTGCACCGCGATGTGCATCCCGTGGCCTCCACATACGACGAGGTAACAAACGGCGGTATTGGCACGGCGCTTGCCATCAAGACCGTCGATTCTACCGCGCAGCTCAGCGGCCCGGTCATCGATTACTGGTGGAATTACTTCTACTCGAAGAAGGACATTGAATCCGGCTGGAGCAGCGGCGCGCCCTGCTACGAGGCGTGGAGCAATCCCGTGGACCGCAAGGCTCACGGCGGCGTGCCGATGATCGAGTATTACCTGCAACAGATGTCTGCCGCGGAAAAGACCTACGGCATCCGCCTGCTCGATTACCTCGACATTCACGCCTACATGGCTGCGACTTACAATGGCAGCTCCGTCGCGTTCGTCGCCGCCGGCGATACCGGAATGCAGCAGGCGCGCATCAACTCCACGCGCGCCTTGTGGGATTCGACTTACACCGATCCCAACTTCCAGCAACCCAACTACACCACGGACTCGAATTACACCGCAGACTGCGACACGCCGCTCCAGGCGCCGCAGGCGATTTCCATGTTGAAGACGTGGGTGGCCGCGAATTATCCCGGCACGAAGATTGCCATCGACGAGTACAACTTCGGCGGACTCGAATCGATCAATGGCGCGCTCACGCAAGCCGATGTGCTCGGCATCTTTGGCCGCGAGGGGCTCGATCTCGGCATGTTCTGGCCCACTACGAATTACGACCAGCAGACGCCCGGCAACATGGCCTTTGCCATCTATCGCAACTACGACGGCAAAGGCTCGCAGTTCGGCGATTCGTCCGTTACTTCCACCAGCGCTGACCAGTCGAAGCTCTCGGTTTACGCCGCGGAACGCACCGCCGACGGCACCGTTACCATCGTCGTCATTAACAAGACCTACGGCGACCTGACCTCAACGCTCTCGGTCGGCGGCCTTGTTCCAAATACGACATCGGCGCAGGCGTGGCTTTACAGCAATGCCAACCTCAAGCAGATTGTCGGCCCCGCAAGCGTTACCATTACGCCGCCCACAGGCAGCGCAACTGCGAGCACCATCGCGACGACCTTCCCCGCGCAGTCCATCACGCTGCTTGTGATACCACCCGGCTAAACGATTACCGGGAACCGCCATTACGGCGCTATCGATGCAGGCGCAACCGCGGATGCACCGGTAATCCGGTGCGGCTGGAGACTCTTGGCCACCGTCGCCAGACGCCGGTAGGAGTCGATCCGTTGTTCGTGCTCATAAACATCCGTCACAGCAATGATCTCGCTCGCGTAAGTAGTGCGTAAGAGTTGGTCGAGCTTTTCACGGACGGTGGGTTCCGAGCCCACAATGGCCGCGCCGAGCTTGCTCTCGACCGCCTCGCGCTCCCACGGTTGCCACAGCGCGTCCATCGAATCCACCGGAGGCAGGGATTCCACGGGCTGATTGCGGATAAGCCGCAGGAAACGCAGTTGCACGGTGGTGAAAAGCCGCGCCGCCTCTTCGTCCGTCTCCGCCACCACAACAGGGATAGCTGCGATCAGGTGCGGACGCGGATGGCGCTCGCCGGGCTTGTAAGTTTCAAGGTAGATTTGCGCGGCAGCGTAGAGAGCCTGTGGCGCGAAATGGGCGGCAAAGGCGAAAGGCAATCCCTTGTGCGCGGCCAGCGCCGCCGAGTAGGTGCTGGAGCCAAGGAGGGTGATCGGAACCTCGGTCCCCTGGCCTGGAAAAGCAAAGACGCGCTGGTTCGGGCGCGCCGGCCCAAGATAAGCCTGCAACTCTTCAAGCAGCGCCGGAAAGTCGTCGCCCGATTGAGCGAGCGCGCGGCGCAGAGCCCGCATGGCGTCGTAGTCGCCACCCGGCGCGCGGCCCAGGCCCAGATCGATGCGGCCAGGGTACAGCGATTCAAGCGTTCCAAACTGCTCTGCTACGACCAGCGGCGCATGGTTGGGAAGCATGATGCCGCCGCTGCCCACGCGGATGGAATTGGTCTGCCCGGCGACATGGCCGATCAGCACGGAAGTCGCCGAACAGGCCAGGCCCGCGATGGAGTGGTGTTCGGCGAGCCAGAAACGCCGGTAACCGAAGCGCTCCGCCTGCTGCGCCAGGTCCACGGTGCGCGCAATGGCGGCCTTGGCAGATTCGTTGGGGTGGAGGCCGACCAGATCCAGAACGGAGACAGGCAAATGCGTCATGGTCTTTAGATGAGAGAGAACGAATGCAGGATGCGGGCCAGATCGCGCATCTGCGTTGCGTTCTCCCAAAACACTTCCGTGCCCCGTCCTTGCGCCTTCTTTCTGGCGCAAGGACGGGATAGCACTTCCGCCAATCCGCCAACTAGCTGACTTGCTATCGCGCCTTGCGCGGCTAACTTGCTAAAAAGATGAAATCCATCTCCCTTCTGACCTTACTGAGGCGCAAGGCCTGCGGCGGATTTGGCGCAAAATAAACGCGCTGCGCGGCAGGCACCCGCTATTCTGAGTTGTCATGATGGAGAAAAGTTCAGAGCCCCGGCGCGTAGCGGTCTACTGTGCCTCAGCCATTGGAAACGACCCGGCCTATCGCGCCGAAGCAGAGGCTTTAGGCCACGCGATTGCAGTCGCGGGTCTCGGCCTGGTCTACGGCGGAGCCAACGCTGGCCTGATGGGCGCAGTAGCCAACGCGGCTCTCGCCGCTGGGGCGGAAGTCATCGGCGTTCTGCCCGAAATCCTCTCGGGCCGCGAGATCGCTCACCCCGGCCTCACGCGCCTCGAACTCGTCGCCTCCATGCACGAGCGCAAGGCGCGCATGGTCGCGCTGGCCGACGCCTTCCTGATCCTCCCCGGCGGCTACGGCACGCTCGACGAGTTGCTCGAAGTCGTAACCTGGGCGCAGTTGAAAATGCACTCCAAGCCCTGCATCCTGATCAACACGTGCGGCTACTGGAACGGCCTGCTCGCCTTCCTCGACACGGCGGTGCGGGAAGGTTTCCTCAAGCCGCAATACCGCTCGCTGCTACGCGTGGCGACGAATGCCGAAGAAGCCTTGCAGATGGTGAAGGAATAGAGACGAAGCGCCGCAGTGATAACAGTTCAGGGATGGTGCTGCGCCCATAGGGTAATCTGCTGGGCGAGCGGCGTCTTGATGAGGACATCGGAGACGGGGTCGAAGACCCAATACAGAAAGCCTGCGATCACCGTTACCCACAGGGGTCTTTTCCAGGTGAAGAGGTCGAAGACGAAGAGAACCGCGATGAGTCCCAGCGGGATGCCGCCGATCAGAAAAGGATGCTGCTGCATGAAGGGCATGCGCGATAATGCGGGCGACATGAGCATGAGGTTGGCGATAAACATGATGCGCTTATGAACAGGGCGGTTGTTGCGCTGCCAGACCGCGACGGCAACGAATATCCCGAAGTAGAGGATTCCCAGCACATTGCCGATCAGGAACGACGCGGGCGTGAAGAAAGATGGCAGGACAGCGCCGCGGCGAAGAGTTCCGAACGGAGCCAGCACGCCGAGAATGACCATCAGGCCGGCGATGACGCAGCCGAGCACTCCGAGCTTGCGGTGAAGACGCACGTTTCCGGTTGCGACGAGGCTTGTCTGAACGACAAACAGGATAATCCAGGAGAAGAAAACGGCTCCGTGAAGATGGACGAGCAGGCTGGGCAGGGGAGCGAAGACAGCTCCTCTTAAGAGGTAGCTTGGAGCGAAGCCGACGACCACGATGGTCAGCATGATCCAGGCCGTCGTCACGAAGAAGACGTCATCGGCGCGTTTCGTAACGGGACGAACAACGAGAGTAGCCATAGATGTCGTGAAAGATAGTGAGATTGGATCGGCTGGCGTTTCATCCCTATCGTGGCCGCGAAAACCCGCACTGTCAAGAAAAAATCCACCGTATGACGTGGCAAGCGGTTCACTTCCGATGAGGTAAATTGGCGCTCAGCAAAAAGTGGGTGCCCAGGTCCGGATTTTCGGACCTGGGATAACACGAAGCTCCACTAAGGCAGTCGTCAACTCGCGACGGCCTCAAGCGCATCGGCCGGGACGGCTTCCTGCTCTACGCCGCGAGGCGAAACCACTGGCGGACACCCACGGCTGTACTGCCGCGGCGAGCAGCCCATCGTTCGCTTGAAGGCAGTGCTGAAGGCGCTCTCCGACTCGTAGCCGAGCGAGAGCGCGATGGCGGCAATCGAGTCGCCCGAGTTCTTCAGCCTGTCGCCGGCCAGCAGCATCCGCCAGCGCGTCAGGTATTCCATCGGCGACTGCCCGACCCTCTCCTTGAACTTCAGCGCAAAGCTGGAGCGCGACATCCGGGCCTCCCCGGCCAGCTCTTCAAGCGTCCAGCGGCGTTTCGGCTCGCCGTGCATGGCCTGAATGGCTGCGCTCATCTGCGGATCGGCCAGCGCATAAAGCCAACCTACACCGCCCTTCGGTCCCTCGGCCAGGTAAAGCCGCAGCGCCTGCACCAGAATCATGTGCGCCAGGTGTTCGGCTACCAGGAACCCTCCCGGCCGCTGCTCGCTCATCTCCTGCCTCATGCGTTCGAGCGACCACCGCAGCGCCGCCTTATCCGACTCTTTCCGAATGTGCGCAATGGGCGGCAGCACGTCCAGCAGCATCCGCGCGTGTTTTCCCGTAAACGCAAAGTGTCCGCCTACGATGCAGCCGTCCCCGCCTCCATTGATGACGGTAAGCCGGCCATTGTTCCCCTTGCACTTCGACGCCAGAATGCTCATCGCATCTACAGGCTTGAGGCTCAGGTCCGTCGCCAGCCGGAAAGGCCGCCCGTGCGGCAGCAGAAAGCAGTCGTCCGCCGTAAGCAGCACTGGTTCCATGCCCTCCACGGCGAGCCAGCACTGGCCGTAAACCACGGCATAGCACTTGATGCCCTCATACGGTCCGAACTGAACGGAGATATTGCCGCCCACCTCGAAGCCTCCGGAGACATACGTATGCGGCCTGAGCAGCGAGAGCACATCGGAGAGCGGATCCATTGTCGGCTCCTTGGCAATTGCGGGAATTCCGGACGATTGCAAAAGTAATACGGACTTCCAAGTATAGATAGTACAGCCGTTCCGTCCTATCTTTCTCATAACGGGCCTGCAACGCAGCCCACAGGAGAACCATCATGCGTGTTTTTGTCACAGGTGCAGCGGGATTCATCGGCTCCGCCCTCGTTCCGGAACTGCTCAGCGCGGGCCACACCGTCCTCGGCCTGGCGCGCAACGACGCCAACGCCCAAAAGCTCATCGAGCTAGGCGCCGAGGTCCATCGCGGCGACCTCACCGACCTCGCCAGCCTCCGCTCCGGCGCGGAAAAGGCTGACGCCGTCGTCCATCTCGCCTTCATCCACGATTTCTCGAAGTTCGTCGAAAACTGCGCCATCGACAAGGCTGCCATTGAGGCCATCGGTGAGGTGCTCGTCGGCACGGAGAAGCCGCTGCTGGTAACCGGCGGTCTGGCGTTGCTAGCCGAAGGCCGTCTCTCCACAGAAAATGACCCGCCCCTGCCCGGCTTGCCCCGAGCCTCCGAGTCTGCGGCCGAGGCGCTCGCTGGGCGCGGCATCCGTGCCGCCACAATGCGTCTTCCCCAGGTCCATGACCCGGTCAGGCAGGGCCTCGTCACCTACGCCGCCCAGGTGGCCCGCGAGAAGGGCGTTTCCGCATACATCGGCGAGGGGCGCAACCGCTGGCCCGCTGCGCACGTCCTCGATGTGGCTCATCTCTACCTGCTCGCGTTGGAGAAGCTGGCAAAGGATAAGGCGGAAACCGGCACCCGGTATCACGCCGTTGCGGAAGAGGGAGTCTCGATGCGGGAGATCGCCGAAGTCCTCGGCAAAGGCCTGAAGCTGCCCGTAGCCAGCCTCTCGCCGGAGGAGGCGCAGGCGCATTTTGGCTGGCTCGGAATCTTCGCGAGCCACGATATGCCAGCCTCCAGCGCACTCACCCGGCAAAAGCTAGGCTGGAACCCAACCGGCCCCACCCTCATCGCCGACCTCGAACAGATGCGCTACTGACGCGCTAAAACTGAGTGACTGGGTCGTATCGCCGTGTACGATTTCCGTAAGCTCTTGCAAATACAAGGTGCCGGGTGCCCCAGGTCCCTGATTTTGGGACCTGGGACAGCACGAACCTTCCACATCCACTGTCATCCTGAGCGGAGTTTGGCCGCATTTTGGCCAAACGGAGTCGAAGGATCTGCGGGTGCTTTTCGCAAATTATGCCAGGAACTTCCGAGACACAACCCTAATTCGGCGCGCCGGTAACTTCTGTCGCGGCCAGCGAGCACTCCGGGCAGATGCAATGCCGCCGCAGATATTCCCATGAGTAGATGCCGGAGGAGTGCCCGTCCAGCCAGTTGAGCTGGATGGCGTAGCGGCCCACGGCGTGGGCGCTTGCGGGCCTTGCCGGCGGCGCATACATCGGTAGCAGATCGGCCTTCTTGGCTCTGCCGTCGCCGGGTTTGCGGCCTTCGTTCGTGCGCTCCTCAATACACGTCGCACAAGGGCAGGCGTTGCGAAGCCAATGGAAATCCCACGCGCTCCTGTGCCCGTCTAGCCAGTCGATTTCGAGTCCCTTGCCCTCGGTAATCAGGACGCGGACCTTGGCTGGTGTCATGGCCTCGCGGCTAAGAGGTCTTTCGGCTGCGGTAATGCGTGCCTGCTCCTCGGCGTTGACGAAGCGTATGCCTTCGTGGCTCATGCTTCTATTTTAAGGGAACTAGGCTGCAATGCGGTTCCACTGCATTCGGGTGCCTCACCCTCGGCGCGTCTTTGTTCTTACGCCTAGGGTGGGGTAGCACACAAGCTCCGTGCTGTTTATCTACAAACCCTTCACTCTCTCTCTTATCTGTTCTTCCAAAAGAACCAGGCCGCCATGCCAAACCCAATCACAATAACCGTGCCTCGCAGCACCGGCTGTGGCACGCGGCGGGCCAGGCTGGCCGACGAGTAGCCGCCGATGGCGCAAGCCACCATGGCGACAAGGCAGTAGCGCCACTCCACCTGCCCGCTGACCACGAAGATAAGAAAAGCGACGCCGTTTGCCATGGTTGTCGAAACAACCTTGAGCGCGTTGATCTCGTTCAGGTCGTTGAAGCCGAAGAGCGAGAGCAGCGTGATGATAAGAAAGCCCGCGCCCGCGCCGAAGTAGCCGATATAAAAGCAGACGACCGCGGTGAGAATGAAGACCAAAGTGCGGTTAGGCATGTGCTGAGCCTGGGCAGCGCCGCCCTCTCTTCGATCCGGATTGTCGCGGAGCCTGCGCCGCTCGATCCAGCGCGAGATCGGGCCGCTCGCCGCGAAGATAGTCGCCGCGATGAGCAGCAGCCACGGCACAAGATGGAGAAAGGTTGTCTGCGGCGTGTTGAGCAGAACGATGGCTCCCACAGTGCCGCCCACAAGGCCGGCAAAGCCCATCAGGATAGCGAGGCGGAGGTATTTGCGAACGTCGTCGCGGTACGCGGCGATGGAGGTGAGTTGCCCCGGCCAGAGCGCGACGGTATTCGTAGCATTGGCCTGCACGGGCAGCATCCCGGTGCCGAGCATGGCGGGAAAGGAAAGGAACGATCCGCCGCCGGCCACGGCATTGAGAACGCCGGCAAGGAAGGCGGCAATGGCCAGCCAGATGGCGCGGCCGTCAAGAGGCGGAAGATGGATCACTCTGAGATTGTAGATGGCGGGCGGGGCGGATTTTCTTCTTTGCCGCGCCGAAGCAAGCGAGTATGCTTGCTTCGATGCCCCGGAACATTTCCCATTTTCCCTTATTGTTGGGAGTACTGTTTGTTGCCCTGGCGTATGGCTCCGATGCCGCAGGCCAGAGCGAGGCTCACGCACCCGCGTCCGCGGCATCCTCTGCGTCGAGCCCATCCGTGCTAAGCATCGACGCACTCGGCAAGGGCACTGCGCCGCTCGACGGTTCCTGGCAGTTTCACATCGGCGACAACAGCCAATGGGCTGATCCCGCTGCCAACGACGCGGCAGGACAAAACGGCTGGGAGCAGCTCACGACCGATGCCACATGGGGCGCGCAGGGGCATCCGTCTTATGCGGGCTTTGCCTGGTACAGGAAGCATCTGCGCCTGGCACCAGCGGCGGGAGCGGACCCGAACTTCGCCCTGCTGATTCCGCAGGTTGACGACGCTTACGAGGTTTACTGGAACGGACAGTTTGTGGGGCGGCGAGGTGCGCTGCCACCTCATCCCATCTATTTTTTTTCGCCTCCGCAGCAGATCTTCGGGCTGGGCGCGGCGCGGGACGGCGTACTGGCGCTGCGCGTGTGGAAGGCGCCTCTGACCTCCTTCGATCCGGCGGAGATTGGCGGCATCAGCGTGCCGCTGCTCGTCGGCAGTCCGGAGGCGATTGCCGCGGCCAAGGTGCAGGACGATTACGCGTGGATGCGGAGCCAGCAATTCCGCTTCGGGCTCTACATGCTCTACGGGCTGATCGCCGTCCTCGGCGTGTTCTCCTGGCTCCGGGACCGCGAGCAGCGCGTTCTGCTCGCCGTGGTGGCTTACTGCTTTTCCCATGCGGCGTCGCTGATTCTGGAGCAACTGCGGCTCCCGATTCCCTACAACCTGGCGATGGGCTGGCTGCAACCCGTGATTGGCATTCAGGATGTCGGGCTGTGGTATCTGCTGCTCTATCTCTTCCGGCTGGATCGCGCGCCGAAGCTGGCGCGCCTGACGCGCATCCTGGCAATTCTGGACATCGGAGCCTTCATAATCGACGGCCTCCTGGTAATGTGCGACTGGAGCAGCCCATTCTTTGCTCCGTGGGCGCAGGCCGCCGACGGCATTCTCACCGTCATTCCTACGGTGGTGGAGTTCTATCCACTGGTGCTGATCGCCATTGTGCTGCGCCGCCGGCTGGACGCGGCGCGGTGGTTCCTGGCCATTGCGGCCACCATCGACGCCCTGATTGCCGAGCTGCGGAACACCTTCGACCAGGGCATGCGTTTTACGCACTGGACCTTTGGCGATAAGCTGGGCGAACCGCTCTTCCATCTGAACGGCAACAGCTTTACGCCGATGGTGGTAGCGGATACGCTGCTCCTTGCGGCGATTGTCTTTGCCGTCTATAGCGCGGTGCGCGAGGCAGCGCAGCGGCAGAGCGCCGTCGAGCGAGAGCTGCAATCTGCCCGCGAGCTGCAGCGGGTGCTGATTCCGGAAACCATGCCCCGGCTGCCCGGCTACGCGGTGGCCAGCGCCTACCGCCCGGCGCAGGAAGTCGGCGGCGATTTCTTCCAGATCATTCCCCTCGAAGGCCACTTTGCCGGCTCCACGCTTGTCGTCATCGGCGACGTGAGCGGCAAAGGGCTCAAGGCGGCAATGACGGTCGCGCTGATCGTAGGCGCGGCGCGGACGCTCGCCAAGGTCACGTACAAGCCCGGAGAGATTCTCGCCGGGCTCAATACGCAGCTCTATGGGCGGCTGAGCGGGGGCTTTGTCACCTGCCTCATCATGCGGCTCTCCGCCAGCGGACACTGCACCGCGGCCAGCGCCGGCCATCCCGCGCCGATGCTCAACGACCGCGAGATCGAGATCGAAGGCGCGCTGCCGCTCGGCATCGCTCCCGAGGCCCAGTACCGGGAAGAGTCCTTCGACCTGCGCGAAGGAGACCATCTGGCGCTCTATACCGACGGCCTGCTCGAAGCCCGCGACGCCGGCGGCGAACTCTTCAGCTTCGAGCGGCTGAAGAACCTCTTCGCCGCGCGGACCGACGCCGCACAGGCCGCCGAAGCCGCCGTAACCTTCGGCCAGGACGACGACATCACCGTCCTGACAGTCCTGCGCCTGGCCTCCGGCGAAGAATCCAGCACCAAAATCCACACGCGGGCACTGCCCGTCGCCGCCCGGTAAACCGAGCGCGGATGCCCCGTGCCCCATCCTTGCGACTTTTTTCTGTCGCAAGGGTGGGATAGCACAAACCCACCTTGTCCACTGTCATCCTGAGCGAAGCGTACCGAAGCCGAAGGACCTGCGGCTGTTCTTGCTTTTGCTTTCCGCTGATACACCACAAAAGCCGGGTGCCCCAGATCCGGATCTTCGGACCTGGGATAGCAGGAACCTTCCCTAACCACTGCTTCCCATCCCCCGTTTCCAGGCAAAATTCCTCCACAAATCTTGCAGAAGATTTCGCGCTTTCTGTCACACTCAAAATCGGCAGAGAATATGCGCCGGTCCGGTCCCTCGCGGATCGGGCCGGCTCGTTTGGAGGACCGGCCCCTCCCCCTCTTTCCATCTCACGATGCGGGAAATCACCCGAAAGACGGGTGCCGGGTGTGCAGAGCCCAGGATTCCATATCGTAAGTTATGAACATGAGCGTGATGCGCTCATGTTTTATGAATCCTTCGTGCTATATTTTCATCAGATTCTGAGAAGGCCGAGGGCCACTATCCGGCGTCGAACATCTACTGGCGAGAAATGCGCAGGAGGGAATGCGAACTTGCTTCGCCCCGGCGTTCTGATTTGGGGCACGTACGCATCAAAATTTTTGTGGGGAAGCTGTAGCTTCGCTCCGGCAATTCAATCTGAGAGCGGAAAGCTGATAGCTGGGAGCTGTCTTTCATGGCAATTCGTTGGGACAAATTTACAGTCAAGTCGCAGCAGGCAATGCAGGAAGCGCAGAATCACGCGGCCGACCTCGGTAATCCGGAGGTCCAGCCCGTGCACTTGCTCCTGTCGCTGCTCGAAGACCGCGAGGGCGTGGTCCCCGCGGTGCTTGAAAAAATCGGCACGCCCATTGAGCGTCTCACCGCCGAGCTGCACGGCATTGAGGAGAAGCTGCCGCGCGTCTCCGGCTCCGCCGCTCAGCCGGGCATCGGCCAGGCGCTGAACAAGGTTCTCGACCAGGCATTCAAGGAAGCCGACAACTTCAAGGACGAGTATCTTTCCACCGAGCACATGCTGCTCGCCGCCGCGAAGCAGAAGGGCGACGCGGCGCGCGAAGCTCTGGCCGCCGCGGGCGCAACGCATGAGGCGATTCTCAAGGCGCTCACAGCCGTGCGTGGTTCGCAGCGCGTGACCGACCAGAACCCCGAAGGCAAATTCCAGGCGCTCGAAAAATACGCCAAAAACCTCACCGAGCTGGCCCGCCGCGGCAAGCTCGACCCGGTCATTGGCCGCGACGAGGAGATTCGCCGCGTCATCCAGGTGCTGAGCCGCCGCACCAAGAACAACCCCGTTCTCATCGGCGAGCCCGGCGTGGGTAAGACGGCGATTGTCGAGGGCCTCGCCCGCCGCATCGCATCCGGCGACGTGCCGGAGATTCTCAAGGACAAGCGCGTCATCTCGCTCGATCTCGGCTCCATGCTTGCCGGCGCGAAATATCGCGGCGAGTTCGAGGATCGGCTCAAGGCCGTCCTCAAAGAGATTGAAGAATCGAACGGCGAAATCGTCCTCTTCATCGACGAGTTGCACACGATTGTCGGCGCGGGCGCTGCCGAGGGCGCGATAGACGCGAGCAACATGCTCAAGCCGGCTCTCGCCCGCGGCGAGCTGCGTGCCATCGGCGCCACCACGCTCAACGAGTACCGCAAGTACATCGAGAAGGATGCGGCGCTCGAACGGCGCTTCCAGATCGTCTACGTCGGCGAGCCAAACGTCGAAGACACCATCGCCATTCTGCGCGGCTTGAAGGAACGCTACGAGCAGCACCACAAAGTCCGCATCAAGGATTCAGCCATCGTCTCCGCGGCCACGCTCTCGCATCGCTACATCAGCGACCGCTTCCTGCCCGACAAGGCCATCGATCTCGTCGATGAAGCCGCTGCGTCTCTCGCCATCCAGATCGGTTCCGTTCCCACGGAGATCGATCAGCTAGAACGCGAGACGACTTCGCTGGAAATCGAAGCCGCTGCGCTCAAGCGCGAGACCGACTCCAACAGCGTCGAACGTCTTGCCGAAGTCGAGCGCGAAGTCGCCGCAAACAAGGAGAAGATCACCGCGCTGCGC
>JAATFM010000224.1 GCA_015655195.1 Terriglobales bacterium | reverse complement strand
GGCAACGCCGCTTATGGGGCTGCCGGCCATGCTTGGGCTGACCGTGCTGTGCTTCCGCAGGCGCTCCCGCCTGCTGCGAATGCTCGCCATGCTGGCGCTGACGGTGCCGTTCGCGTTGTGGTTCAGTGGGTGCGGCGGCTCCAGCAGCAATTTGACGCCAACGGGCACAACGGCAGTCACCGTGACCGCGACCTCGGGCAGCCAGTCGGCTACGGCGACCGTGCAGCTCACCGTGAACAAAGGCAGAAGCAGCGCGCAGTAGGGCAATCACAACGCTCTGACAGATGGAAAGATACGAGGAGACGCAATGATGGGGATTTCGAGAAGGTTGTGGGCTGCCGTGATTGCCGCAGTGGTTGCACTGTCCGCCGGGATCGGCTCGGCGCGAGCGCAGTCACTCGCAACAACCAGCCAGCCTGTGCCGCTGATTACGCAGCCGGTCGACGACGCCAAACTCACCGCCCTCAAGGGCAATGTGCAGATGTTTGCAAAGCCGCAATTCGATCGCGGCGCCGTGGACGACGCAACGCCGACTGGCCGGCTCGTCCTTGTGCTCAAGCGCTCCGCCGCGCAGGAGAGTGCGCTTAGGGATTTTCTTGGGAAGGTGAATGAGCCCGGCTCGCCGCAATATCACCACTGGCTTACGCCGGAGCAGTTCGGGCAGCAGTTTGGCCCGGCGGAGAGCGACATTGCGGCAACGACGGCCTGGCTTCAGTCCAAGGGCCTCAAGGTGGAGAGCATCAGCAAGGGAAAGACCGGCATTGTCTTTTCCTCGACCGCCGGGCAGATTCGGGAGGCTTTTCGCACCGAACTGCACACCTTTGTCGTGAACGGCGTTACGCACCACGCCAACGCCTCCGATCCGCAGATTCCCGCGGCTCTTGCGCCGGTCGTTGCGGGCATCGCTCGGCTCAACGACTTCAAGCCCCAGCCGCTGCTCAAAAATCTCGGTGAGGTGAAGTACAACAAGTCGTCGCACACGGCTACGCCTTCGTGGACGACGCCCTCCGGCGAGGGCGGCTATTACCTGGCCGTTGCGCCGGAGGATTTCCGCACCGAGTACGACCTTGCGCCGCTCTATGCGGCGGGCGTAACCGGAAGCGGGCAGAGAATCGGCATTATTAACGATTCCAACATCGACCTCAACGTGGTGGCGGCCTACCGCAAGTTCTTCTTGCTGGATGGCTCCTCGACCACGCCGAATCTGCCCACGGTGATTGTGGATGGCACGGACCCAGGGCAGAACGGGGATGACGCCGAGGCTTATCTCGACGTTGAATTGGCCGGCGCGGTAGCTCCGCAGGCGAACATCGATCTCTACACCGCCGCGGGCACGGACTTTTCCGACGGTCTCGACCTTGCCATGTTGCGCGCCGTGAATGACGATACCGATCCTGTGTTGAGCCTGAGCTTTGGCCAGTGCGAAGCCGGCATCGGTGCCGCGGGAATGGCGTACTACAACGGCCTGTGGCAGGAAGCGGCGGCACAGGGGCAGACCGTCATGGTTGCCACCGGTGACTCCAGCTCGGCGGTGTGCGACTCCGACAGCAATTCGGTCGCGTACTATGGCTTGCAGGTCAACGGCCTCGCCTCGACCCCGTGGGATATTGCCGTAGGTGGAACGGATTTCTACTACTCGGATTACAAGACCGGCGGAAAGAGCGTCGGCTCGCTCTGGAACGAGAACAACGATGCGCAACACGGCTCGCTGATTGCGCGTATTCCCGAGCAGGCCTGGAACGACAGCGTGTATGGGCTGAATCTCGCTCCGGGCGAAGGCATCTCCGGCGGAGGCGGCGGGCAGAGCAGTTGTGCCGTCCCCGGCGCGGGCACCAATCCCATCACATCCACCGGCGTGGCGGATTGCTCGCAACTCGCCGGCTTCCCGAAGCCCGCATGGCAGTCCGGCTCAGGCGTGCCGAATGACGGCGTGCGCGATCTTCCCGACGTGGCTCTCTTTTCCGGCTCGGGCTACAACTACAGCTTCCTGGCCATCTGCGTCTCGCCCGGCGATTGCGCCGATACCAGCCCCGATACCGGCGATTACATCTTCTACGGCGTCGGCGGAACCTCTGCCGCGACTCCCGCATTCGCCGGCATGATGGCGCTTGTGAATCAGAAGTACGGCCCGCAGGGGCAGGCGAATACCGTGCTCTACGCGCTGGCCGCGCAGAAGCCCGCAACCTTCTTCGACGTGACGGAAGGCTCGAACAACGTTCCCTGCGATCCCACAGCGGACCCGTCGCTCGATTGCAGCCAGGATGCCAACGGCGGCGGCTATTCGCTGCAGCACTGGTACACGACCCCCGGCTACGACCTTGCCACCGGACTCGGCAGCGTGGATGCCACCGCGCTGGTGAACAACTGGAACACGGTCAGCTTTACCGCAACCAAAACAACGCTGAGCGCGACGCCGGTTTCCATTACGCACGGCCAGAGCGTTACGCTCTCCGTGCAGACGGCAGCCTCGACTGGCAGTGCAACGCCGACCGGTGCGGTCTCGTTCACCACCGACAGTCCGCTTCCCAACTCGAAGAGCATTTCCACGGTCGCGCTGGACGGCACGGGCGCGGGCAGCACCTCCGTCAACTACCTGCCCGGCGGCACTTACAACGTCTACGCGCGCTACGGTGGCGATACAAGCTTTTCCGCCAGCGAGTCCGCGCCGGTTTCCATCGTCGTAGCGCCGGAGAAGGCAACACTCACCGTCGTGGCTTCGCAGACGGTCTACTACCCGGTGCCGGCCGAGACGCAGGTCGCCTCCGGCAGCACGGTCACCTACGGAAGCTACCTCGCCTTCAACGTTCAGGTGGTTGGCGCTGCTTCTGCTTCCAACACGCTGGACGGGGTCGCCACGGGCAGCATCGCAGTGCTCGACAATGGGACGGAGATTGCGGAAGTGCCGCTCAACGCGACCGGCGCCATCTATCTCCCGATCACCACCCTGCCGCTCGGCAATCACAGCCTTACCTTCAGCTATGGCGGCGACCCGAGCTTTGAAAGCGTCACCTCCGCGCCGTTTACGCTCACGATCGGCAAGGGGAACACCTACATCGACTACACGGTTGTGTCAGCACCCTTTGTCGGGAACACCTCGTATGAGATTCCGGTTGAAGTCGGCGGCGCTAACCAGATCAACTTCGGCGGAGGCCTCGCGCCAGCCGGAACGATAACGGTCACGCTTGGGCCGCAGTCGCAGACGCTCCCCCTGCTGCAGAACACGAACGGCACCGGCACGGCTACCGCCGTCTTTACCAACATGCCGCCGGCCAACTACACGCTGTATCTGTCCTACTCCGGCGACAGCAACTGGGCTCCGGCCAGCGAAGTTGGCGAGACTTCCACCACGTTTACGCCTCCCGCGGCTCTGTCCAGCACCGCAACGCTCACGATGACCTCGCCCACAGCCAGCTCCACGCCATTTGCGCCCGGAACGCTCATCACCATGAACGCCACGGTGACGGGAAGCGGCACGGCTGCGCCCACCGGTGATTTCCTTGTGCTCATCAACGGAGTCTTTATCGGCGAGCTTTTTGAGCTGACACCGGCAGCCTCCGGCCCAACCTCCAGCGGAACGGCCATCTTCCCCGCGTATGAAGGCTACTCCGGCGCCAACCAGGTTTCCTTCTGGTATCTCGGAGACGGAAATTACTCCAGCTCCATCAGCAACGTGGTCAGCTACACGGCGAATGTTGACGATTTCACGCTAAACACCAACCTTGCTACTGTCACTGTGAAATCCGGCGAGACAGCCAACCTGAACGTGCTGCTGAACTCCTACAGCACCAGCACGGACTCGGTCAGCCTCACCTGCACGGTTACAGGCGGCCCAACCGGCAACACGCTGCTGCCGCAATGCAACCTGCCCGCTTCTGCGGCGCTGAGCGGAACAGGGCAGATAACGGCAAAGGCCACAATAGTCACGGCCCTGCCGGTCTCTACCTCTGCAAAGGCAACGCCGCATGGCGAGCTGTGGCCTCTTGCCGGCGGTCCTGCTCTGGCGGTACTGTTGTTCCTCGTTCCACGGCGTCGTCGGCTGTGGAGAATGCTCGGCGCATTCCTGATCGCAGTCAGCATTGCTTCGGCCATATCTGGATGCGGCGGAAGCAGCAAGTCAACCACGACCACACCACCTCCGCCGGCAACGCAGAACGTGCCGGCAGGCGAGTACAGCCTGCTGATTACAGCCACCAACGGCGCGACGGCGCACTCCGTGCCGGTGAAGGTTGTGGTGCAATAGAAGCCGTCAGCATAAGGCGTACGAACGGGCGCACCAACATAAGCGGCCGCGGGAATTTCCCGCGGCCGCTTTATTTTTGCAGCCTGAGCGCAGCAAAGGATCTACGGTTGCTCTTTCGTCTGTTCTCCCACTATCCTTCCGTGCCCCATCCTTGCGCCTTTTTTCTGGCGCAAGGATGGGACACCGCAAGGCAAAAATGGATACGCATAGGTCGATACGGCCTGAAAAAATTTATAGCTCAAACGATTGAGCAAAGAGCTTCCGCGCATGTATCATTGCCGCTATTCCATGTGTGCGGGGTGGCGATGGGGTTCTCTTCTGCGGTTTTGTCGCGCTCGGCAGCCCAGCGCGGGCGCTGGTTTTTCCTTGCGCTGGTGCTGCTGATGTTTGCCGCCGTGATTGCGGTGCATGGCGCGCGCTTCTTCCTGGTGGGCTTTTACCGCCCGCCGGATTTCCGGAGCGAGATCATCCACATTCACGTAGCCATCGTCGCCAGTTGGATGCTGGTGCTGCTGACGCAGGTAGTGCTGGCGCGGGTACGGAATGTAGCGCTGCACCGCAGGCTGGGCTTGGCAAGCCTCGCGCTGGCCGTGCTGATGCTGATCTTCGGCATTCTGGCCACGGCGGACATGCTCCACCGCGAGCCGCAGTCGCTGCACGGCTCGATTGTGCCGTTCATGCAGATTGTGGACTTCGCGCTCTTCGCCGGGCTCGCCTACTGGCGGCGTGCCGACCGCGAGGCACATAAGCGGCTGATAGCGCTGGCAATGGTCGATCCAATCTTTGGCGTGGTGGCGCCGCTGACGCATCGCTACATGCAGGGCATAGAGCAATGGGCCAACCTGAGCTGGGTAATTCTACTGCTGATGATCGGCTACGACCTGTGGGCGCGGCGGCGGATTCACCCGGTAACGCTGTGGGGCAGCCTGTGGCTGGTGCTGGTGCAGGATTTGCGAGTGTTTGTGGGCGGCACATCTGCGTGGGTTGCCATGGCGGAGTGGATGCGGAGCTGGGGCGTTTGAGAGCGCCGCTCCGACGGACCACAGTGAAATTTCGATAAAAAGAGCGATGAGAGGGCCGGTAGCGGTTGTGTTTCCGTGTGCCGCTCAGCTACTGTGCTTTTGGTTCCCCGCAATTCGTGTAGTGCATAGCTAAAAGACTGTAAATATCGTACGAACTTCGGGCCATTTTCCCAAGACTTGCCGCGCCTTACAAAAGCACTGAGGCCCGCGCGGTTTCCCCGGTTTTGCCTGCCTGATTCCAGCCGAGGTGCGTCTGCACGCCGATGCGTGGGCGGGCCTCATCGACAAGTTTCCTTTGCACTGTCCGGAACCGCTTCCGCGGTTTGGACTCTCACGATTCCGCTAAGGAGAAGGATCCATGAAAAAGATTGCTATTTACACGGCACTATTGGCATGTGCGCTTGCATCTGCTTCCGAGAGGTACGCCATGGCGCAGGCATCTCCGTCCACCACGCTTCCGCTCATCGCTCTTGGCACGCTGGATAAATCGCGCGCCGGGGATTGGGCCGACCTTTCCGGTCTTCACTACAAGCTGGAGAACGGCGCGCAGGCCAACCTGCTCGGCGGCTTCGGCTCGGCGATTACGTACGTCTCCGGCAACACGTTTCTGGCCCTGCCGGACCGCGGGCCGAATGCCATCGAGTTCAACGATGCAATCGACAACACGGCCTCCTACATCAACCGCTTTCACACGATCACAATGGAACTGAAGCCGAACAAGAGCAAGAGCGGCTTGCCGTTCACGCTGACGCCGGAACTGAAGGCGACCACGCTGCTGTGGAGCCCGACTCCGCTGGTGTATGGCACGGGCGAAGGACTGGGCGTAGGGTCGGGCGTTCCGCCGATCAACAACTTCATCCAGCACTTCTTTACCGGCCGTTCGGACGACTTTGACCCGGACCACAATTCAGGCGACCCGAACGACGCGCGCTTTGACACAGAGGGCATGAGGATTTCCAACGACGGGCGGAGCGTCTTTATCTCCGACGAGTACGGCCCGTATGTGTACGAGTTTGACCGCGCGACGGGCATGAGGACGCGTTCCTTCCGCCTGCCGTCCTCGTTCTACTTGACCAAGCTGTCTCCGGTGGGCAATACGGAGATTAGCGAAAACACCGCAGGCCGCGTAGCCAACAAGGGCATGGAGGGCCTGGCGATTACGCCGGACGGTCGCACACTGGTAGGCATTATGCAGAACTCACTGATTCAGGACGCCAACGAAGGCGGAGACGCGGCTAACCTGCTGCGGATGGTCACTATCGACATTGCCTCCGGGCGCGTGACGCACCAGTACGGCTACCTGCTGACGACCGGCTCTGGTGTAAGCGAGATTACGGCTCTCAACAACCATGAGTTCATCGTGGACGAGCGCGACGGGCATGGCCGCGCCGACGCCTCCAATGCGAAGGTCAAGCAGTTGTTCAAGATTGACCTGGACGGGGCGACCGACATCGGCTCCATGGACGGAACAACGGCGGCGACCTACGCTGTGCCGAAGACGCTGTTTGTGGATGTGGTCGCTTCCCTGGTAGCGGCAGGCTGGGACCCGGCGCAGATTCCGGCCAAGATCGAGGGCATCAGCTTCGGTCCGGATGTATCGGTTAGCGGCAAAAAGGTGCACACGCTCTGGATTGCCAACGACAACGACTTTCTGGAGCAGGTGGCCCTCAAGGATGGCAGCATGACTCCGAACGACAACCAGTTCTTTGTCTTCTCCTTTACGGACGAGGACCTGGGCGGGTCGCGGCTTGTCCCGCAGGAGGTGAAGGAGTCTTCGGGGCCGTTCGGGCCAGGGCATGGCTTTGGACCGGGATACGGATCAGGCTTTGGGCCGCTTCCCTGGTAAGGATCGGTAACCCGGTAAGTGTCGGCAATCCAGCAGAGAATAATAACAAAGGCGCAGGACCGCTCCGGACAGGATGGCCCTGCGCCCTTTGTTCCGTTGCATTTACGACCTGTTCCTTCCGAGGCGAAATCCCATACTGCCGGGGCGAAAGCCCGAACTGTATGTTCGATTCCTTCTCTTTGTAGCAAATGATTCAGTTTGAAAGGTACGGGCTTTAGCCCATGTCTGATGGAATCCTCAAGGTCAAATGTTTTGAAAGGGCACGGCTTTAGCCGTGCCGAAAAGCTGCTCACTTTCAATCTGACCCTCTACCTTTCCTGTCGCCCTGTTGCATTCCTGATTCCTTTTCGGTATGATTTGAAAATATGTCCGGGGAACTGCTCTGGACAGTCAATAACACCACGGCATTTGAGCTTGGCGGGATGAGGCGGCGCGAGTCGCTCCTTGTCGGGTTCCCTGTAAAAAGGGCTGGCAGATGCGGTGGGAGACGAGGGAAGAATGGCAAAGAAAGCCAGCAAGAATATCGCGAAGTCGCGCGCCGCTGTTACGGCCGAAACCTACGCGCTGCCGGATGCGGTCAGCCTCCTGCAGAAAGTCAAGTTTGCAAAGTTCGATGAGACGGTGCAGGTTTCCCTGCGCCTGGGTGTAGATACCCGCCACGCGGACCAGATGGTTCGCGGAACCGTCGTTCTGCCGCACGGCCTGGGCAAGACCAAGACCGTTGCCGTGATCGCCACCGGCGACCGCCAGAAGGAAGCGCAGGAAGCAGGCGCGGATTTCGTAGGCGGCGAGGAGATGGTGGAGAAGATTCAGAAGGAAAGCTGGACCGCCTTCGACGCGCTGATCGCCACGCCGGACATGATGAAGGTGGTTGGCCGTCTGGGTAAGGTGCTCGGCCCCAAGGGCCTGATGCCGAACCCCAAGACGGGCACGGTGACGACGGATGTGGCCGCGGCAGTCAAGGAAATCAAGGCCGGCAAGGTGGAATTCCGCGCCGACAAGACCAGCCTGGTGCACGTTCCGGTGGGCAAGCTGAGCTTTGCCCCGGAGAAGCTGGTGGACAACGCCACGACAGTGATCGCGTCGGTCGTTCGCGCCAAGCCTTCGGCTGCCAAGGGCAAGTACATCAAGAGCCTCACGCTGAGCTCGACGATGGGCCCCGGAGTTCCGCTGGATTCTGCGGTGGCCGAGGCGGCCGGCAAGCACTAAAAGGCAGTTGTCAGGGAACAGTGTCAGTGGTCAGAGGATATATCGGGACTGCCGGCATTGTGCCTGACGCGAAGTTTTGAAAAGCGCCCATTGTGGCGGGAAATAAGGTTGGGAGCGGTTTGTAGAGTGCGGCAGGAATTTTCTGACCACTGACCACTGTTCACTGACCACTGTGCGGAGCACAACATGGCAATTTCGAGAGCGAAGAAGACGGAGAAGGTTAAGCTTCTAACCAAGGAGCTGGAAGCTTCGACAACCGCGATTATCGGCACCTTTGCCAAGCTGACGGTGGCGCAGGATTTTGAGCTGCGCAAGGTGGTCCGCGAGGCGGGCGGCAAGTACCGCGTGCTGAAGAACAAGCTGGCCGCGATTTCGAGCGAAGGCACCAAGGTGGAAAGCGCGCTCAAGGGCCTCAAGGGCGTGAGCGCCGTGGCGTTCACCTCGGGCGACCCGGTGGCGCTGGCCAAGGGCTTTTCGAAGTGGGTCGGCGACAATGCAGAGTTCCAGTTCAAGCTGGGCATTGTGGACGGCAAGCTGCTGACCGTCGAAGACGTCAAGGCCTTGGCGACGATGCCGGGCAAGGAAGAGCTCTTCGCGAAGCTGCTGTTCCTTATCAATTCTCCGGCGCAGCGTTTGGCTACGGTGCTGAATGCGACCGGACGCGACTTGGCTGTGGTTCTGGGCCAGGGCGTCGAGAAGGAAAAGTTCGCCGGAGCCGCAGAAGTAGCGGCGTAAGTTTACGGTCTCCCACCCTAGCCGCAAAAACAAAGACGCGGCGAGGGTGGGGCACCCGGCTTTAGTTAATTACTAAGAGCCAGCGGCTCAAAAGTTTAGGCGGTAAAGCAGTCGGAAAGTGCGCAGGTCTGGCGCATCGGAAACTTTCAGTCTGGTTTGCTGCCGGGGAAAGACAATTTCAAACGGTTTGGAGAAGGAAAAATGGCGGATCTCGCACAGTTGGAAGAACAGATTGTTAGCCTGAGCCTGCTGGAAGCGGCAGAGCTTGTGAAGAAGCTGGAAGAGCGCCTTGGCGTTTCGGCGGCGGCAGCGGCCCCTGTGGTTGTGGCTGGCGGCGCAGGCGCGGCGGCGGCTCCGGTGGCTGAGGAAAAGACCGAGTTCCAGGTGATCCTGAAGGACGCCGGCGCGAACAAGATCAACACCATCAAGGCCGTTCGCGAAGTCACCTCGCTGGGTCTCAAGGAAGCCAAGGACCTGGTCGATGGCGCTCCCAAGGCCATCAAGGAAAGCGCGACCAAGGAAGAGGCCGCGGCCATCCAGAAGAAGTTTGAAGGCGTGGCCACGATCGAAGTCAAGTAACTCTCGATCGACTCGATTTGCAAGCCCGGAGAGATCGCGCTACTATAAAGGTTGCGCGTCTTTCCGGACCGTTGCGGGATTTTCCCGAAATGGCCCGGAGTGGAAGCATATCCGGGCGCTGTTTTTCGAGATGTTTTGCGGGTTTTCGCATCGGAATTCCGTGCTGCCGGAGCGGGCCAAGCGCTCAGGCAGTGGAAGGAAGAAAAGGATTCAAACGCTTTGCGGGTAAGGGTTTAGCTGAACCTAATCTAGGTTTAATCCGCGAGCGAATTGCAATCGGCGGCGAGCACAAGCGGGCTTTAGGGACTGGCGAAAGCGGGGATTTGAGAATTCGAAACGGAGCACGAGGCATCGAGCCGCGCTCGTGAGGCATTGTGCCCTCACGGGCTTTTCGTGTCTCTCGGCGGCAGCAGATTGCTTGCAGGCTGCTGCCGGCACTCGGAAAAGTTGAGTGCTTCCCCTGTCGCGACTGTGCGCAGTCTAGCGCACCAGCCAAATGTCCGGCAACGGTCTGCTGTGAATTTCCGCCTGCTCTTCCTCGGCGGTCTTGGCGTATCAGGCTCCGGCGTTTGCTGCCGGAGCGGCCAGAATGGGTCGGTTTTCTAGCGGTTCGCCGGCCTGGAATGAATGTTTTGTAAGTGCCGTAAATTTTGCCGGTGCGCGATGAGACTCACGCGCTGGCCCGGACAGCGCGCAAGCCCTGCGTCGCCGTCCGGAATAGACAAGAGCCTCATGGAGTGACTTCATGCCCAACGAGAAGCGTGCTATTCGCAGCCGGCTCGATTTTTCCAAGATTCCCACCGCCACCCAGATTCCCAACCTGATTGAAGTGCAGCGCCGCTCCTACGAGCGGTTCCTGCAGATGGACAAGCTGCCCAACGAGCGCGACGACTCGGGCCTGCAGTCGGTATTCACCTCGGTCTTTCCGATCACCGACTTCCGCGGCATCTCGCAGCTCGATTTTGTGGACTTCTCCATCGGCAACTGGGAGTGCAAGTGCGGCCACCTCAAGGGCCTCCACCACCTGCGTACCGCCTGCTCGAATTGCGGCAACATGGTGATTACCGACCCATTCCTTCCGGGCGATGTGCTCTGCACCAAGTGCGGCCACTACAACAAGAACACGCCGGACTTCTGCAACAAGTGCGGCGACCCGGTGAGCCTCCAGCTCAAGTACGACCAGCAGGAGTGCGAGGAGCGCGGCATGACGTTCTCCGCGCCGCTCAAGGTCACCGTGCGCCTCACCATCTACGACAAGGACCCGGAGACGGGCAACAAGACCATTCGCGACATCAAGGAGCAGGAAGTCTTCTTCGGCGACATTCCTTTGATGACGCCGAATGGCACGTTCATTGTGAACGGCACGGAGCGCGTGATTGTTTCGCAGCTTCACCGCTCGCCGGGCGTCTTCTTCGAGACGGCGAACAACCGCACCTACTTCCTCGGCAAGATCATTCCCTACCGCGGCTCGTGGGTGGAGTTCGAGTACGACCAGAAGAACACGCTCTACGTCCGCATCGACCGCAAGCGCAAGTTCCTGGGCACCATC
>JAATFM010000070.1 GCA_015655195.1 Terriglobales bacterium | reverse complement strand
TACCGTGGCCTTTGACGACCACGCGGTTGCGGCGCTGGTGCAGCGCGAGTTCGCATCCGAATCGCTGCGGCTCTACACCTCGCAGGATTTGATCGGCGTAGAACTAGGCGGCGCACTCAAGAACATCATCGCCATCGCCGCTGGAATCTCCACCGGCGTGGGCCTCGGCTCAAACTCGATGGCCGGGCTCATCACGCGCGGCATTGCAGAGATGACACGCCTCGCCGTAGCCTGCGGAGGCCGCCGCGAGACGCTGGCCGGCCTATCCGGCCTCGGCGACCTGGTGCTGACCTGCACCGGCAACCTGAGCCGCAACCGGACAGTCGGCATCGAGTTGGGCAAAGGCCGCAGGCTGCCGGAGATTCTCGCATCGCTAGGCGGCAAAGTCGCCGAAGGCGTACATACCACGCGTGCCGCAATCGGCCTCGCCCGCCAGCACCGCGTAGAAATGCCGATCACCGAGCAGATGGAGCTGATTCTCGACCACGGCAAGAATCCGCGCGAAGCGATTAAGGATTTGATGCTGCGGCCGGGGAAGCATGAGCATTGAGGGCAGCGGGGCAGGGTTCGTGGTGTCCCAGGTCCCAAAATTAGGAACCTGGGACACCTAACATACGGCGGGTAGGTGACTGCACTTGCGCAATAGCGTACCATTTGTAGCAAATCTATTCGAAGTTGCAACTGCCGTGCTGTAGGAAAGCTCGGAAAGAGATACACCATGAACTCTCAATCCTGCCGTTGGCTGATTGTTTCGGCCCTAATCATTACAGCGTCCTGCGCATGGGCACAGCAGAGCGCGCCACCAGCATCTGAGCAAAAGGTTAATCGAAGCTGGGAAGCAACAGCCCAGCTTTTGAAGCTACAGTGCAGCGTGCCTCCAGCGTTCGATCAAAAGAGCATCGCCGCCTTCGAACAGCAAGCAGTCGATGGCGACGCCGAGGCGCAATGCGGCGTGGGGGATTTGTACAGCGACGGCCATGGCGTGCCCCAAGACAGCGCCCAAGCGGTATCTTGGTATCGCAAAGCGGCTGAGCAAGGCAATGCCGAGGCGCAGTCGCGCCTTGGCGGGGCGTACCGTCGCGGGCAAGGGATACCCCAAGATTACGCTCAGGCTGTGTTTTGGTATCGCAAGGCGGCTGAGCAAGGCGATGCCCTTGCGCAGACTAATCTTGGCACGGCATACACGACTGGCGAAGGTGTCCTACAGGATTATGCCCAAGCAGCGCTTTGGCATCGTAAGGCTGCTGAACAGGGTCTCGATGTCGCGCAATACAACCTTGGGGTCTTGTATGACGAAGGCCAAGGCGTCTCACAGGATTACGTCCAGACTACCTTCTGGTACCGCAAGGCCGCCGAACAGGGGTATGTCAAAGCGCAATACAACCTTGGGGTTTTGTACGCGCACGGTCAAGGCGTACCCCAAGACTACGGACAAGCAGAGTTTTGGTATCGCAAAGCTGCAGAGCAAGGCTACGCTCAGGCGCAGATCGGCCTTGGCTCCTTGTACGGAGCTATTCATCATGATTTCGCGGAAGCCTATTTTTGGATTGATTTGGCTACTACGGGCAAACTGGACGCCTCGGAAATGGAACGTGCTGTGAGACTCCGAGACGATGACGCGTCAATCCTGACGCCCACCGAGCTGTCTCGCGAGCAGGAACGAGCGCGGAAGTGGTTTGAGGAGCATCAGGCGAAGCCATAGAAAAACATACTCTTAAAACCCGATTTTTTGACGTTCGGGCGTCGGCGTTAGATTTTGAAAATAGAGGGCTATGCCGTCTATTTGGCGCTGGAGGAAACGAACATCGCAGAATCGCCTGTCTGTCATTTGCTTGCGGACGGGGCTGAATCGACCAACCTGTCGCCCAGCATCTACCCATGCGGTGCTCCCAGACTCGTCCTCGAATTGTTTCAATTCAGCATCTGGAATACGGAATGAAGACAGGTCTAAATCAAATGCTTCCTCAAGCGCGGAAACAATTTCATGGAATTGCGACACTTCGCCTTCATCCCCTGAGGAAGGTGGGTGACTTTGCAACGCCTGAAACCGCGCCAAGGTAAGGCTTTGTCTGGGGTCAATGTCCATAGAAATATACTATGCCTATTTGAGGTAGCCGCAAGGGCTAAAGCCCGTCCCCTTCAACATACAGTTTCCAGACGCCGGGTGCCCCAGGTCCCTGTTTTTGGGACCTGAGAGACCACAGCCGCTACAGCTTCTCCCGCAGGAAGCTGATTACATGATCGGCCTGCACTGCGCCGACCATGCGGCCTTGCGCGTCTACTACCGGGAGCGAGCGCAGGTTGTACTTGTCGAACATTTCGGCCAGCTCGTTCTGGTGCATGTCGAAGGGGCAGGAGAGGATGCGCGGCTCGGCAAGAACGCTGAGGTGCGTTTCGGGCTGCGCCATTACCAGCCGCGCCAGCGAGACTGTCCCGCGCAGCAGCTTGCGCTCGCCCAGCAGGTAAATCTCCGTGACGGATTCCGCGTCGCCGTCGAAGTTTTTGAGCGCCTGCACAGCCTGCGCGACGGTGGCCTCGGCGGGCACGGAAACGAACTCCGTTGTCATGGCGCCGGCGGCGGAATCCTCATCGAATTCGAGAAGCTCCTCGACCTCCTGCCGCTCCTCGGGCTCCATCTCTTCCAAAATTGCATCGGAGCGCTCCGTGGGCAGTTCGGCGAGCAAGTCGGCAGCCGCGCCGGGGTCCATCTCCTCCACAATGTCAGCGATCCTCTCCTCGTCGAGTTTTTCGAGCAGCGCCTTCTGGAGCTTGGGATCGGCCTCTTCGAGCGCCTCTGCGGCCACCTCCTCGTCGAGCGAGGTAAAGACAGCCTCGCGCTCGGCGGGGGCCAGGTCTTCGAGGATTTCAGCCAGCTCGGAAGGGTGCATCCGGGAGAGCTGCTCGGAGTCGATGCGGAGCTTAACGCGCCGCGCCGGGTCTACCTCGATCACATCCACGAACTGCCAGGGAATGCCGTGGGCGGCGAAACGCCGGGAGAAGGTTTCGAGCGTGGTGCGCGGCAGCAGGCCCTTAAACACGCGCCGGAGAGCACCGCGCAGGCCGACTTCGACCTCCGCCACCCGGAGCAAGTGCGCCGCGCCGTGGCCCATCCATTCGAGGTCCACGTCGTTAACGCGGACAACCTTGCGCCCATGCACGTCGATGATCTGGCGGTCTACGAGGTCCTGCTGGAGATAGAGATAATTTCCCTCGTCCTTGAGCGGGACGAGCGCGCCGGAGCTTCGCAATTCGAGCGTCCCGGCGGGGGTTTCCATTACCTCCTGCGAAGGCACAATGGAGAGACCGGCGCGTGTCTTGAGAACTAGGCCAACGACGCGGCCCGCCTCGGCCCCGGTGCCGACGGCTACGTCCTTAAGCTTGCCGCGAAGCTGTCCCTGCGCGTCCGTGACCGGCGTGCCGAGCAGAGCCGTGAGGCTGACGCGCGTTGTGGTGCGGGACTGCATGAGTCGAGTGTAGATGGTTGGGCAGCTTGCTTTCCCACCCTAGACGCAAAAACAAATATCAGGCTCGGCAGCTTTCGCGCTATCCCACCCTTGCGGCAGAAAAAAGCCGCAAGGATGGGGCACGGGAGCATGACAATTCTGCTGCTATCCTTGACACAATCCCTTGCAGCCATGAAACTGCCGTCATGGCAGCTTGTCGGTTGCCGAGGACCGCAGACTGCAAAGGGCCAATACTGATTTGAGCGAATCCACCGCAGGCCGCCAGACCCTCCATTTCCGCTCGACCATGGAGAGCGTCGCAGAAATTGAGTCGATCGCGGAGAAGATGGCCACGCAGGCCGGCTTCGACGAGGACGAGACCTTTCATATCACCATGGCCGTCCGCGAGGCCGCAGTGAACGCAGTGCTGCACGGTAACGAATACGATCCAGACAAGCAGGTCACAGCCGGCTTTGAAGACACGGGCACAGATCTTGTCTTTACCATCTGCGACCAGGGCAAGGGCGTCGATCCCGATTCCCTGCCCGACCCGCTGGCCGCAGAAAATCTGCTCCGCGGCACGGGGCGCGGCATCTTTCTCATCCGCTCGTTCATGGATGAGGTACACTTTCGTCAATTGCACCCCGGCACCGAGCTGACTTTAATCAAACATCGGCACAAGGCAGGGGAGCCGGCCTGAGTAGCAGCGTTGCATCCGCCGGTCTCAGCAGCCGCTGGTTTCAGCAGCGGCGCGGGCCTCAAAAAGTTTTCCTATCTGAAACGCAGCACCCGAATGCTATAACCGTAGTACCAACTGAAGGAGGAGTTTCCGTGGCATTGACGATTGCTTCCCGTGAAGTAGATGGCGTAACAGTCCTGGATCTCAGCGGCCGCATCACCCTGGGCGAGGGCAGTGTGCAGTTGCGCGAAGCCATCCGCGACCTCATCGGCAAGGGGTCCAAGAACATTCTGCTGAACCTGGGCGACGTGAGCTACATTGACAGCTCAGGCCTGGGCGAGCTGGTCAGCGCCTTTACCACCTCCAAGAACCAGGGCGCGAATCTGAAGCTGCTCGGCCTCACCAAGAAGGTCAAGGACGTGTTGCAGCTCACCAAGCTCTACACCGTCTTCGACATCTACGACGACGAAGCCAGCGCCATCGCCTCCTACAAGTAGCTCGTGCCTCCGCAAAAAGGGCCATCCTAACGGATGGCCCTTTTTGTCCTGCCCTGAATCTTTTCCTGCCTTAGAACTTTACCTGCGGCGCGTTCCTCGCCCCTGCGCTGGCCTGGAAGTAGGCCTCGTTCGGCTGGAAGCCAAGCATTCCCGCCCATATGCTGTTCGGGAAGGAGCGCACGAAGGTGTTGTACTCGCGCAGCGTGTTGTTGTAGCGCAGGCGCGAGACCTTGATGCGGTTCTCGGTGCCGGAGAGCTCGTCCTGCAGGCGCAGGAACTGCTCGTTGGACTTGAGCTGCGGATAATTTTCCGTCAACGCCAGTAACCGCCCGAAGGCCCCATCCAGCGTTCCGTTGGCCGCGATCTTGTCCTGCGGCGTGTGTGCGTTCAGCAGGCCGGCGCGGGCGTTCGCAATGTCGCCGAAGACCGTGCTCTCCTCTTTCGTGAAGCCCTTCACGGTCTCCACCAGGTTGGGAATCAGGTCGGCGCGGCGCTGCAAATCGGCGTCCACGTTCGACCAGGCCGTCTTTACCGCCTCGTCCTTCTGCACCAATTGATTCTGCGTGCTCTTGAAGCTGAAGAAAACAAACAGCGCCGCCAGCACTAAGACTCCGGCAATCGCCGCCAATATCAGGCATCCCTTACGCATATCTTTCCGTTCTCCTCCCGCCCGTTAAAGGGCGAACTGCAAAACAAACTTTACCAATCCCCTCCGGCTCCGCCGCCGCCAAAATCGCCGCCGCCGAAGCCGCCAAATCCCGATCCTCCCCCGCCGCCATCGCCGCCGGAGCCGCCTCCACCAAAACCTCCGCCGCCCCAGCCGCCGCCTCGCGGTCCGCCAAGATTGCTGAAAAACAGCCCCCAGCCCAGCCAGCCGAGGATTCCCCGCCCGATGCCGAAACCGCCAAAGACGATCAGCAGAAAGAGAAAGAAGAGAATGCCGCCCCAGCCCGAGCCATGGTGCGCCACGCGCCGGCCGGGCTGCATGGCAAGCTGTCCGGCGGCGTCAAGCGTCACGCCGGCGTCCGCGGCAATCGTCTGCCCAATCCGGCCCACAACGCCGACCAGCGCACCGTCATAATCGCCCTGGCGCAGGTCCACACGCATCTCGCGGCCAATGTCGC
>JAATFM010000113.1 GCA_015655195.1 Terriglobales bacterium | reverse complement strand
GTCAGAATAGAAGTTAAGCGGACTTCTGACCGGAGAAAAGGAGCCGTTGCTCGCCGCCCGGTAGTGGAACCGGCGCGGACCACACAAATTCCGCTCCGGCAGCAGTGCCGAGAGACGGAACGGTTCCCTTAGTTGCGAGCAGCACAAGCCAGCCATCAGGACGAACCAGCCCGCTTGCAGCCTGCACCGCATCTTCCATCCGGTCCACGGCACGCAACGTCACGCAATCGAAGGTCTTGCCGAGCTTTTCTGCCCGGTCGCCGTAAACCTGTGAGGAAACTCCCAGGGTGCGAACGACCTCGCGCAGAAATGCCGTCTTTTTACCCTGCGATTCGGCAAGGGTAACGTGAATCTCCGGGCAACAGAGCGCAATGGGAATGCCTGGAAAGCCCGCTCCGGCACCAAAATCGAGCAGCGTGCCGGCCTGAAGCGGCAAGGCGCGAGCCGCGGCGATGCACTCGACGAAATGGCGGCGGAGAATGCCTTCCTCGTCGCGGATAGCAGTGAGGTTGGTGCGCGCATTCCAGCGCTGGAGCAGGATCAGATAATCCTCGAAGCGGGCAGCTACGGATGGATCGAGCGGAGGCTGGCCTGTCTCCGCCAGAAAAGCGTTGAGCCGGGCGGCAAAGGAGCTGAAATCAGGCACGCTGAAATCCTGCGAAATCGGGGTCGGCATCAGGCTGTGGCTACCGATTCGTGAATGGCGCGCGGCTTCCACACCTCGGCGGCGCGGAGGAAGGCGGCGAAGATGGCGCGGGAGAGCGGGTTGGAAGTGTAGGAGCGCTCGGGGTGCCATTGCACGCCAAGAACGAAGTGCGCCTGGTCGGGAGCTGTTTCGGAAGCGGACTCGGGGAAATCGAGCTCGACGGCCTCAATAACCTCGTCAACCGGCGAGATAGCAGTGACGCGAAGCCGGCCGCCGGGCGTACGAAGCGCCTGATGGTGGCTGGAATTTACTTTCTCCTCGCCAATTGTGCCCGCGGCAGTGGAAAGCCGGGCAAGCAGCGACCCCGGCACAATCCGGATGGAATGGGCGTCGGGAATGGTTTTGCCAGGAGCGTGATTCACGGCCGTCTTGCCCTCGCTGGGAAGATCCTGAATGAGCGAGCCATTGAGCCAGACGTTGAGGCTCTGGATGCCGTAGCAAATGGCGAGGATGGGCTTGTGGAGGTTGAACGCATCCTGAAGCAGCAGCTCGTCAACGGCCTCACGGGCCGGATCGGCTGGGTTGCAGGCGGGGATGGGCTGTTCGCCGAATTTTTCCGGGTTCACGTCGAAGCCGGAGCCAGGCAGCAGGATACCGTGAACGCTGGCGAGGAGCTTTGCCACACGGTCCTGACGCTCGTGGAGCGGAATGACGACCGGCGTAGCGCCGGCTGACTGAAGCGCAGCGATATAGGGCGGAAGCGAGCGGGCGTTGTAGGCCGCGTCCGCAGAAGTGGGTTCGGGAATGGCAATGCGCGTTGTCATCTTGATATAAATTGCGCCTGCGGCGTAGAGACAGTGTACGCCGTTTCAGGGGCCAGAGAACAAGAGGGAAAACGCCTGGAGGATGGCAGAAGGGATCATTATCAAGAATTTGATTATCATAAATTTGATAATTCTATTTCTAATAATCGAATCCCTGATAAAGTGGTTGGCATGGCGGAGAAAAAGAACAATCCGTTCCGCTACAGCGGAGACCTGGGCGCGAAAGAGCTGGTGGACCGGGCGGAGGAGACGGCCGCGGTCGAGGCGGCGATTCGCAACGGGGAGAAGCTGTTTCTGATCGGGCCGCGGCGCTTCGGCAAGACCTCGATTCTGCGCGCGGCGGAAGAGAGGCTCGCGGAGCAGGGCGCGATTGTGCTGCGCCTCAACGCGGAGGCCTACCCCACGGTCGAGATGCTGGTGGAAAAGATTGTCTCGGCGGCAGCGACGAGACTGCGGGACAAGACCGGACTGGCATTCGAAAAGATTGGGCAGTTCTTCACGCGGCTGAAGCTGGAGATCAGCGTGAAGAGCGGAATGGAGCCGGAGATTTCGGCAAGCCTGGGGGTCGATCCCGATGCCCCCGCAAACCATTCGGTGAAGGCGCTCGTAGATGCGCTGGATGGATTGGAAAAGATGGCGCTCGCACAGCCGGCGAGCCGGCCGGTGGGGCTAATTCTTGACGAGTTTCAGGCAGTGGTGACGCGCGGAGGCGTAGAGGCGGAGGCGCAGATTCGCTCAGCGATTCAGGAGCACCATCGCGTGGGGTATGTTTTCTCCGGCTCCGAGACACGGCTGATGACGGAGATGACGATGAACCACGACCGGCCGCTCTATCGGCTGGGCGCGAACCGGTTTATCGGGCCACTGCCGGCCAGGGAATTTGCT
>JAATFM010000027.1 GCA_015655195.1 Terriglobales bacterium | reverse complement strand
GCATGGCCAACAAACAGGCAACGAAGAGGACCCCCGCGAGTTAACTTCGCCTCCAACTCAACCGCCGGGATTCCACTGGCATTCGGCAGGAAGAAAGGTACAGCTACGAATCGCTCTGCCATGGACGGGAAAGTGCGTGCAAGCCGAGACCGTTCTGCGTGCGTGGCTACGTGAACGACTGTAGCGGCTTCGAATCCTCGCCTCTTTGCCTCAACCAACTGATCGAATTCCTCTCTACTCATGCCGTTGCCAAAGAGCATTTCCGGATCGAGAATGGAATTGTGCCAGATGATGGGCACTCCTTCCGTTTCCAGTGGAATATCGGCATGGCAGAAGACGACATCGCACTTTTTCCGCCGGAATTCCGCGAGATCGATCGCAAAGTCGCTTCTCGCGTTATCACTCCATCCAAGCTTCCTGCGGACAAAGTGAGAGACGTATAGCAGATTTCCCTTGAGAGTTGTTGCATAGGATTCTGCCTGAATGAACTCTAAATCCGAGACAAATTCTGCGATCCGTGGAATGGAGAATCTTGTATAGCGCCAATCCGTATTATGGGGGCGAATGAACCACTTTTGAATATGGATGTAAAGTCTAAGTCTACTCATCCATTGTCCCCCGCAAATTGCATACGGCCTGGATCGAGATACTGGCTGGAGGCAAGGATTCTCTCCCGGCCCTATGCCGGTCAACGTTCTTCTCTGTTGTTACATGAGCCTGCGACCGCAGAGGAAAAATATAGACTCCCATCTCTATCTTTATCCTCATGACTTGGGGTCCATTTTGGCGAGTGCGGAGCGGGCAACGATGGTAAGTGGAATCACCTGCGCTAATAACTGGGCGGTAATCGTCCCCAGAACAGCTCCAAGCACACCAAAGCGCTTAACAAAAAGAATTGAGAAGCCAATGTTAGCACAGGCCATAATCGCTCCGCACCATGCCTGCACCCGGAATTGCGATAGTCCGTTGAGCAGGAAATTGATGGGCTGCAGATAGGCATACACAATGCACTGCACGCCGAACACTACGAGAACCGCGGTCGATACGCTGACTCCCGATCCAACCCAGACAGCCATGATTCGATTGCCGAACACAACCAGGAGCAGCGCTACGGAAACAGTGAAGGCCATGCCGATCATGCTGACTCGCCTGAAGGTGCGTCGAATCCACTTGCCTTCTCCACGGGCAAGCGCATCCGCATATGCAGGCCAGATTGCGCTCGATGCCATGATAAGGAGCGAGTTTACAGCGTTGAACAATCTTGCAGGAACAGCATAGAGAGCTACGGAGGACGCTCCCATGATCTGAGCGATAACGATGTTATCGGACTGCATACCGACCGAGAACGACAACTGCAGAATGAAGTACATGCCGCCGGTATACAGCAGCGTCTTGCATGTAGACCATTCCGGGATGGAAAAGCGCGGCGCAAGATCGCGATTTTCCCCGGAAAACATTACAACGCCGTTCACCATGAGCGCGAATACAAGTGGACCGGAGAACGCCCAGATCAACGCCGGCAGTCCCAGGCGGAAGTGCATTGCCACTATCAGGCAAACGAGGGAAAGTATGGTTCCGGCGAGAGTCCAGAGAGCATTTGCCGCGCCATTCTGCATTCCTGTTTGCGCGCCGCGAACGACGCCAAGCGGCAGGTTAAGGACGAAACAGAGTGTGAATACTGCCAGTGCGGGACCGGCCTCGGACATCGCCAGCGCGGAATGAACGTTAAACAGCTTCGAGACATTCAGGAATGGATATACGCATGCGGCGAGCCCTGTAACAATAGACGCAATAACGGTAAGCATCCAGAACGCGCTGGTAATCGCCTGGTTGGCGGCTTTTCGGTTTCCGCGGCCGAGCGTGTCCGCTACCAGATTGATGATCCCGTTGCTCATTCCGAAGTCGGCGAAACCGAGCATCGTGACCGTAGAGCTAATGGTCATCCACATGCCATACCGCTCAGCGCCCAGATACCTGAGCGTCATTCGGACTGTAAGCAACGACGCCGCGAGCGAAACAACTTTCGAGGCTGCGGCAGTTATTCCTGTCAACGCGGCGCGGCGATACCGTTCGCGAGACATATCCGAGGTACGTGTGAAAATGCCCCTTACTCGACCATACTGGCCTCGAATTGCAGCAATGGCGTTCTTCAATTGCATTTCCATGTGGACTGGCTGCATTTCCAATGCAATTTATGCCCGAGAGGAACTGGATAAACCGCTACGTTGCAGATCTCACCCGCCGCATTTTCAGGTCGTAGAGGATTCATAGGATAACTTCTAGAAACGAGATATGCGTCCGGCTCGGGGATAAGACGCGGACAACCGACCCATCCGTGAAGCGCGATTAGTCATCAAAGAGGCACGGCTGGTTATCAAAACACGCGGCAGTTCAACGTCAAGGATGTCAAGAACCAAGATAATATCGAACGCAGCTACGATTCTGCTTCCAGCGCCAAAAGGCGAGAAGAATATATCCCATGCGAATGCAATCAGGGAGTAGATATAAAGCGGCGTCAAAGCGCGTGGACTGACAGCATCTCGGAAAATCGCCTTCTGAGTCAGGTAGATAATGTAAACCCAGAATATCGCGCCGCCGATTCCCGCGCTCACCCAGGCGCCCATCAAATGCGAGTGCGATGGAATGACGCCATCCGCACTTTCCGCCAACATTTCCGCGTCGATGTCCTCTCCGTATTCTGTCATCATATCCGCGAGCATCGTGGCATATTTGGCGTCCCTTGCCCAGGAACCATGTCCGAGAATCGGGCTGTCGAGGACGGCTCTTGAAGATATAAGGATTTCCGGCCGCCCGCCGATCAAAATACCTAATTTATTCTGCGATTCAAACTCGTTTTTTGCACGAGCCTCTTCCCCAAGAGCGCCGGATGCGGCCAGGCGCGTAACCAGGAAGCCGGCCATGCTTCCGCCGATGAGCACAATACATATAAGTACAACAACTCGCCTTCCGCTTCCGGATGGAGGAAGGATACGGAATTGTCCCACCTGCTCGGGGATGACAGGGAGGACAAGCACCAGAGTAATCATGAGAATAAGTACGGGATTGCGATAATTGAGGACCACATTCAGCGCGATGAGAAATACCAGCAGAAAGCCTGTCATCAGGTACTGCCTGCGCTTGAAAAAATAGCAGCTCAGAATCACGCCGAGAAGAACGACCCCAAACTCATAGCCGAACTTCCATGCGTTTCCCCGAAAATAATCCGAGGGGCTGATCTTGGTAGCAGCAAGGCTGCCAATCGCCAAGCCGACCGCAAAGATCACCTTGCGGCGGTCATTCTGCGTAAGCAGGGCCGCCATGCCTATAAAATCCAAACCGAAAAATATAATCGACGAATCGCCTCTGGTCCAGTCCAGAAAAGCCGTCCCGCGATACAGGTCGGTCGCGATTTGAGCAATAAGCCAGATTCCAAAGAGGATAAGAATCTTTCTGTGCCTCTGCCCTCGCAGCACGCGGCGCGATTGCATGGCCAAAAGAACCGGCGCAAGCAGGGTCAGAAAAATTTCAGGTCCCGGAATCACACCGAAAAATCTAATAGAGTAGCAGCTTGCAAGCGCGATCACCGCAGTGAGAACATCGCCGCCCAGCGAGACTATCGGCCTGTGTTGCCCGAGACTGGCTGAGCGGGATTGCATCCTGCGAGTCGCTATCATCACAATTACTCCGCGGCATTCCAATGAGAAAAAAGCGCTCGCCAACCTGGCAAGCTCAAGCTACTGCGCGTGGAACCATATCGCGCATCCGCGCCGGAAGGCCAACATTTTTTGCCGACTCATCGACCGCACACTACTTTTCGTCCGTTCGCTCGCCGTAATACTCGTAATACTTCTTCCCGTAGTATTCCGAGTAGCCCGCAGAGCGGAAGTCGACGGCGTTAATGGCGACGCCGAGCAGATTTGCGCCAGAGCGCTCAAGCAGCTCGACGCTGCGGATGACGACCTGACGGCGAGCGTCTCCATAGCGCACAATCATCACTGTGGCATCGGCAAGATGCGCCAGCACGGAAGAGTCCGTAACGGCAAGCACGGGAGGAGTATCAACGAAAATGAAATCATAGTGCTTGCGCGCCTCTTCCAGCAGCTCCGCCATCTGCTTTGATCCAATCAGCTCGGAGGGAAGCGGCGGGATCGGTCCGGAGGTGAGCACATGCAGATTGGGAAGCTCGGACCACGGCTGAGCAGCTTCGCTGAGGCTTGCTTTTCCTGTCAGCACGGAAGACAGGCCGAGCCCGGCAGTCTGCCCCGTGTTTCCATAAAGGCGCAGGTGGATTGTAGGACGGCGAAGGTCCGCATCGATCAGCAAAACCTTCGATCCATTTAAAGCAAAGATGATGGATTCGAGAATGGTGACCGATGTCTTGCCTTCAGCCGGGCGCGTGCTGGTTATCATGAGCACCTGCGGAGGCGATCCCGGCGTGGAAAGCAGGATGGAGGTTCGCAGGCTTCGCAGCGCTTCACCGATCTTCGACCACGATCCCGTATTGCCCGCAGCCGCATTCCGATGAAATGCGACCGGGCGGAGATTTTCACTATCGACCTGCGGAATTGCGGCAAGGAGCGGAAGCTGGAGAGCATTTTCAATCTCGCCAATCGTTCGCAAATTTGTATCCATCGCTTCCAGCAGGAAAGCGAGGATGGCGCCGATGATAAATCCTGCGCCGAGCCCTCCCCCAACCAGAATCAACATCTTCGGCGAGCTGGGAAACGCAGGAATCTCGGCATTGCTGACAATGTGAACGGAGCTGGAGCGCAACCCCGCCATGATACCGGCTTCCTGCAGTCTTAGCTGCAGGCCATCCAGGAGCGTCCTGTTCCCCTGATACTCCTGCAGTGCAAGCTCATACTGAATAGCCTTCGATCCATTCTTGAACGCGCCCTGCTCCTCGTCATTGAGCGCCGCGCGAAGCTGGTTCTCGTTGCTTCTGGCGGCATCCAGTTCTTTCTTGGCCAGAGCCACTTGCGCGCGCTCTTCGCTGGCAAGATTCTGTTCCGCCAAGTCTATCTTGGCCTTCAAGTCTCTGCCGGGCGGATAAGCAGTACCGTAAGTCTGCTGCATCGCCTCGTATTGGCTTTTGAGCTGGGTCAGATTGTCCTTGCCTGCCTGGAGAGCCCGGTAGTTCCCAGCCATGGCATCGACAACCGAGGGCGACGAGCTCTGGACCGCATCCAGCGCCGCCTGCTTGATCATGCGGTTCCCGACGGAGTCGGCAAGCTGTTTGTTGAGTTCGGAGAGGTTGGCCACGATCACCGACTCGGATTGAGACATATTGCCCAGGCCGCCAACCAGGCCAATCTCTTTCTGCAGCTCCAGAAGCCGATCCTGGCTCTTTTCAAGGCTCTGTTTCAGGCCTCCAAGCTGCTCGTTCAGCCAGGTCGAAACCTGCTTCGTAGAAGTAAAGCTGTCCTTGAATGTGTGTTCGATGTATTTGTCGACCAGCGTATTGGAAATCAGCGCGGAGAGCTCCGGACGCCGGGTGGTGACAGTCACCTGAATGATGCTGGTATGGCCAACGCGGGCCACGCCCAAATCCGAAAGGAACGTTCCCACCAGGGCCACGCGATCCTTCGGACGGGATATATCCCACTTATATCCGGGGGGCGACTTTAGAAAATCCGGATTGCTGTCGAGATGAAGCGCTCGAATCGTCTCCTGCGCCAGCGATTCACTGGTTAATATCTGAATCTCCGTATCGAGCTTCTGGCCGTCGACACTCATCCCGCCCGCAGCGGCGGCAGTAGCTTCGACACGAAACTGGCTCGACATATCCTCGGTTACTTCAATCATGCTCGATGAGGTATATAACCGGGTCTGCAATACATAGGCCGCGATGCCACATGCCAAACCAAGAGCGGTAACAAGAACAAGCAGGCGGATATGTTTCCGGATGAGCAGAAGCAGTTGGCCCATCGAACCATCCGAGGAGGGTGCAACAACAGGCACACGGCCCGGATCATTGCCGGGCTCGAACGCCCCAGGTGCAGAATTTGCAGTGTTTCGGGCAGAAGCTGTCATTTATCTCAGGAATTGCGCTTGGTTGAATTTTCGTTGCTTCAAAGCGAATTCCTTAAAGCCAAGTGACCTTAGTGGAACCGCATAACTTCGATTACAGTCCAGATGCGCGCATGTGCATTGCGCCATGATACGGATTCGGGCCTGTTCCGCCAGCTTGCATCAAGGCCTGGCGATTACGTCCAGTGACGTATTCGTCAGGTTTGATAGATAGTTTGGAACATTGGTCAGAACCATCTTGAACCTGCTTGGCGGTACAAAAACAATGTCGTCGTCCTGTACGATCGGGTCAGCCAGCTTGCCCCTCTCGACCTTGCCCATATCGATTTCACGAACGACCTTCGTTCCATCGGGATTCTTGCGGATAAGGGCTACGTGACGAAATATGGTGTTCAACTGGATGCCGTAGGCAATGTTCAGAATCTGCGAAAGCGTAACCTCGGTGGACGTGCAGTGCTCATATGCCCCCGGACGCCCCACGTTTCCGCCGACATACACAAATCCACACGGCTTAACGAGAATTCGTTCTCCGGGGAGAACGGGACGATCGTAAATCGCGGTATTGTGCATGGTCGGGTCCCAGGGGATGAGCGTCTTCTGATCGGGTGCGGTCTCGGAGGAGATTTCAAGCACGCGACCGGCATGTGCGGTCAAGCCGCCAGCCATTGCCAGCACGTCTGAGAGTCGCCTCTTGCCTGGAGGAGTGAATACTCCGGGGCTCTTGACCTCGCCCAGCACCGTGATGCTGGTTGTCGAGGAGTCCACAGTGACGAGGATGTGCGGGTCCCGCACCATGTCGGAATCCCGCAGGACCTTTGCGATAAGCTCGCCTGCAGTGCTGCTGGTGAGACCGACAATATGGACCGTGCCCACGTAAGGAAGCCCAATCTCGCCGCCGTCGGAGACGCGAGCCGCGATGGAAAAGTCCGGCGCGTTAAACACGCTCACATGCACAACTTCGCCGGGATAGATCGGCTCATCAGTGAGTCCGGGAACGCTGCCATTAGCTCCCGACGAGGTCATGGATTGAGCCATCGATGGAGCCTGCTGCGCTCCCGACGACGACTGGACCTGCGCGGCGCATGTACCCGCGCCCATGAGCGCGGAAAGCGAAACAACGGCCGCACCAAGCCGTAACAACAATCCCCGCTCCGGAGGCAGGAGAAACCCGGCAAAACGACTCTCTATCGAGTTCATTTTTATGTCCCAATTCCCATTGCACTTCAACAGCATCAATCTCTCCTCGAACCCTTGCAAGCCCAGGACTGTATATTCGCGGCAAACATTACGAATCTCTAATCTTTAGACGATTTACTGCGCCATTCCATGGCCCGTAAAGCATCCGATGGGATCAACTTCGTCATACATTCCCGCAAACGCCATGCGGCAGGGCCTCCGACGCTCACGCCGGAACTTCAAACTGCGTCCGCACGCTCTCATAGGTGAGACCAATCCCCGCTTCGAGGCTGGTCTTCGCTTTCCATCCAAGCGAGTGGATTTTGCTCACATCCAGGAGCTTCCGCGGCGTGCCATCCGGGCGCGATGGGTCGAAGACAAATTCCCCCTCGAATCCAAGCACCTTCGACACAAGTTCCGCAAGCTCCCGAATCGTCAGATCCTCGCCCGTGCCGATGTTGATGAGCGGAGCCTCTTCCCCGCCCAGCAGCGAGCTGTACTTTTCGTCCGGAAGATTCAACAGGAAGATACACGCCTCGGCAAGATCGTCGCTGTAAAGAAACTCGCGCTTCGGCGTGCCCGTGCCCCATATCTCCAGCCTGCGTTCTCCCGCCTGCCGGGCCTGCGCCACTTTGCGAATGAGCGCGGGCAGCACATGAGAGTTCATCGGGTCGAAGTTGTCGCCGGGCCCATACATATTCGTCGGCATGGCAGCCAGATAGCGTGTTCCGTACTGCCGGTTATAGGACCAGCACATCTCGACCCCGGCAATCTTGGCCAGCGCATAGGGCCGGTTGGTGGGTTCGAGCGGGCCGGTCAGAAGGTACTCTTCCTTGATAGGCTGCGGGCTCATCTTTGGATAAATGCAACTCGATCCGAGAAAGAGCAACCGGTCCACGCCGCTGGCATGGGCGGCTTCGATCAGGTTCGTCTGAATCTGGAGATTTTCGCGGATGAAGTCCGCGGGGGCGGAATTATTGGCCAGAATTCCACCCACCTTTGCCGCCGCCATGAAGACATACTCCGGGCACGTCTCGGCAAAGAAGGCCTGTACCTGATCGGCATCGCGCAAATCCAGCTCCGCGCGGGTGCGAACGATCAGATTGGCATAGCCGGCGCGTTCGAGAGCGCGATGAATGGCGCTCCCGACAAGCCCGCGGTGCCCGGCAACGTAGATTTGGCTGCTCTTTTCCATGCTGCACTGCTCCTCGGCGGCACTGCTCTTCAGCCAATTAGTGAGCGGATCAGCGAGTCAATCAGCGCTCGTGAAAGTTGAAGACGGGGAAACCATGCTGATTCACGAGAGCATCCCGTTCGGCAGTCTTGAGGTCTTCGCTTACCATCTCCTCGACCAGTTCCCGGAATCCCACGCGCGGCGTCCATCCAAGCTCCTTGCGAGCCTTGCTGGCGTCGCCCAGCAATGTTTCCACTTCCGTGGGCCGATAGTAGCGTGGATCGACCGCCACAATCAGCTTGCCGTCCCTGGTATAGCCCTTCTCTTCAGCGCCGGAGCCTTCCCAGTGAACTTCCATGTCCAGGAAGCTGGCCGCCAGCTCCACGAACTCACGGACACTGTGCTGCTCGCCCGTCGCGATGACGTAATCTCTTGCTTCCCGCTGTTGCAGCATCAACCACTGCATCTCGACGTAGTCGCGAGCGTGTCCCCAGTCGCGGAGCGCATTCATGTTGCCGAGATAAAGGCAATTCTGCAGGCCGACTCGAATCCGCGTCAGCGCCCGTGTAATCTTGCGCGTCACGAAGGTTTCCCCGCGCTGAGGCGACTCATGATTAAACAGGATTCCGTTGCAGGCGTACATACCGTATGCCTCGCGGTAGTTCACGGTAATCCAATAGGCATACAGCTTCGCCACCGCGTATGGAGAACGCGGATAGAACGGTGTCGTCTCGCTCTGCGGAATCTCGCGGACCAGACCGTAAAGCTCCGACGTGGACGCCTGGTAAAAGCGCGCCGTCTTTTCGAGGCCGGCAATGCGAATGGCTTCGAGCAGCCGCAGAGTTCCCAGCGCATCGGAGTTAGCCGTGTACTCCGGCTCCTCGAATGACACCTTCACATGGCTCTGTGCGGCCAGATTGTAGATCTCGTCGGGACGAACGGCCTGCACTACCTGGCACAAACTCGACGCATCTGTGAGGTCGCCGTAGTGCAGGACGAATCGCTGGTCCGAGGAATGCGGGTCCTGGTAGAGATGATCGATTCGGTTGGTGTTGAAAAGCGAGGTCCTGCGCTTGATGCCATGGACCTCGTATCCCTTGGATAGCAGCAATTCCGCAAGGTACGCGCCATCCTGCCCGGTAACGCCTGTAATCAATGCTTTTTTCAATAGAGGGTGCTCCTGAGTGACGGATTCGTCTTTGGGAACGTGGCGTCTTTAGAGATTGAACAACGTGCACAAACCTGCAGCACCTATACCGTGCCGCGCAAATGCCAAGGCCGACTTACTCTTAATAAAAAGGCAACTTACAAACCTGCCCGAATGGCATCCACAATCGGATTGGGGAAACACCCTGCGTATCGTCCTGCAACTACTGCAATTCCCGTTCAGTGTAACACGGGTCTCAGATCAAACCGCGGCTGCGGCGGAGCTGGAAACGACAGTGTTATGACCGTTCAAAACGTATGCAGCAGCAGGTATTCCGGATAGCAATTACGCCGCATATTCAGACCGCGTAAAGGTTGAAGTACGCCTTGAAAGTAGCATCGGGATCCGTGCCGCCGCCCGCAGTCACGCGATACAGCGAACGGTGAAAGACGATGATCGCAACGAGCGCAAGAATGAGCGCCCTCGGGTCCGCTTCGTGCAGTTCGCCCTTGCGAACCCACGGCTCCAGGTAGCGCGCCAAAACCTCGACAAGCTCCCCGAGATGTTTTCTGAGCAGAGGCTCAAAATCGTCCCCCAACTCAAGCACGCTGAACTGCACGAGGCGAAGCAGCCGGGAATGTGGCAACAGCGTTGTCGAGATCAGTTTGAAACACCGTTCGAGCGCCTCAGGCCCGTCCGTCGCTGCCGCTATGCCGGTCAGCAGATCGCCGCGCAGATGCAGGTTCTTCAACTGCGATTCGAGGACGGCGTGAAACAGGTCGCGCTTCCTCGAATAATGGCGGTAGATCGTGACCTCATTCACACCGGCCGCAGCGGCCACGTCGCGCGTGCTTACACCGCTGTAGCCGAACCGCGCAAAGAGGTCCGCGGCGGCCGTCAGTATCCGCTCTTCCGCATCGCCTTTTCCAGTCGGGTGGCTCGCCATGATTCCGGTCCGTACAGGCTCGCGCAGATTCGCATGAGCCGGCTTGAGAGAAGGAAGCTGCCCCGAGGCACCCAGATGCAAGGAAGTCAAGATGCAAAAAACAGGACAGATGTGAGATGAGGTTGGTCGAGCAGAAAAGGCATCGGAAGAGACGCTGGAGAAGCCTACGGAAACTCCCGCCGCGCGATGGACGCCATTCGGGCAGGGCTTCGCCATCCTCACTTGGATGAGCTTGATTTCCGCAGCAATCTATAGCAGTCTTACGAACCTTATGATGCGCTCTGCGGCAGGAAAGGATGCCGCACATCCAAACAAAATCAAGCAGGCGCTTTCATGCAGCGGAAATTGATTCCGGCTTACAGAATTCGTGCTGAGCGTACCCGAATTTCCAGCAAAATTAACGGATAGCAGGAAAAATCGGCGATTCCCGCCGCAGCTTCCATCCTGCTCCGGAACGTCAGTTTACGGTATCTCAGTCCAACTTTGCGCCTATGCTACGCAAGCGCTCCCTTGCAAATGAAAATCGTGCTTTATACGGGCGTTTCGACACAGGCCCGGAAGTAATCCAGACTCAGCTCCAACCCTGTTTTCAGATCGATCTTCGGCTCCCATCCAAGCAGCCGCCGCGCCTTGCTGATGTCCGGCTGGCGCCGGGTAGGATCGTCCTGCGGCAGCGGGTGGTGCACGATCTTGCTGCTCGAACCGGTCACCTCGATCACGGCTCGGGCGCAATCGATAGCCGTCCACTCAATCGGATTGCCGATGTTGACCGGCAGGTGCTCCTCCGATTGCGAGAGACGCAGAATCCCTTCGATCTCATCCGCGACATAGCAGAAGCTGCGCGTCTGTTTCCCGTCGCCGTAGACGGTCAGATCCTCGCCCTTCAGCGCCTGCATCATGAAGTTCGAGATGATCCGGCCATCGTTCTTCTGCAACCGCGGACCGTAGGTATTGAAGATGCGCACCATGTGCGTATCCACTCCGTAGTAGCGGTGGTACGCCATGACAAGAGCTTCGGAGAACCGCTTTGCCTCGTCGTAGACCGAGCGCGGACCGATCGGATTCACATGGCCCCAGTACTCTTCCGTCTGCGGATGCTCCAGCGGATCGCCGTAACACTCCGAAGTAGAGGCATGAAGAAACCCGGCGTTGTATTTGCGCGCGATGTCGAGGGCGTTCTTCGTCCCCTCCGACCCCACCATGAGCGTCTCGACGCCGAGCCGCGCATAGTCCACCGGGCTTGCCGGCGACGCGAAGTTAAAGACGAAGTCCACACGTCCGGAATCGAACGGCGCGCTGATGTCGTGTTCGAGAAACTCAAATCGCGGCTCGCGCTCAAGATGGCTGAGATTCTTCATCGAGCCGGTGCTGAGATTGTCCACGCCAAAGACAGAGTGGTCCGCGGCGAGAAGCCGGTCAGTCAAATGCGACCCGAGAAATCCGGCCGCCCCCGTAACTAATATGCGCATCAAGAATCCCTTTTCCCGATGGAATCATCAGGGGCTGACATTCACCGGGACTTCCACCGTTCCATGTACTCGTTGCATACACTGGCCGCGCCCGGGCAAGACCAGCCTGTCGGTCGATTATACCGAGCGCTGCTGTTGAATGAGGGTCACTGCCCCTCTTCGGGCGGAATCAGGGCGCGAGCCTCACCCGTCTGCACAGGAAGCTGGCTGCGATAACGCTGCAACAGCGGAAACAGTTGCAGCGCCGACCAGTACCGCGGGACATAACGATTTGGCGCGGAGAGACAGCGGAAGAACCATCCCAGGAAGAGCCTGTCCGCCCAGCCGGGAATCCGCACCTGGTCTCCGCTTAGAAACGCAATCGCCGCGCCGATGCAATGAATAGCCGGCAAGTAATCGAGCTGGCGCTTGAGATGGAGCCCCAGACGCTCCTGCGTTCCACCGCCGACAGTCACGATCACGTGCTGAGCGCGCTTCTGCTGGAGCAGTGCGATCAACTCGGGGTCTTCAATCGTCTTGCCATACATGGGAGCGCTGTAGACACAATCGGCGGGCACCTCGATTCCCTGCTCCGCCAGCCATTCCAAGTTCTTCTTCGCACTCGCCGGGCCGGCCATCACCCATACGGTGTTGCCCGGCTCGCGCACATCCGATCGCTTCAGCAGCTCCACCAGATACTCCAGCCCCGAGAGCCGCCGGATCGAGTCCAGTTGCAGCAGATTCCACGCCAGCACCATGAACCCCGAGTCAGTAATAGCAACATCGGAGTTCAGCAGTGCCTCGCGATAATCCGCATTCCGCGGAATGTCCTTGAGCGCCGGCGCGGCAGGAACCACCAGCAGGCCGCCCCGCGAGATCTTCTCGATGGCGCCATGCGCGTTGCCTGTATAGAACTTCACGCCGAGAATCTGGCGCTCGTCCGCGCCCTGCATCGCTCTCCCGGCCTTGCCGGGCAGTGCTCCTGCTCCGGCCGCCATCATGCGTTCTCCAGCGCGTGCATCTCTTTCTCGATCCACGCGAATGTTTGTTCCAGCCCGGCGCGCAGCCGGATGGAAGGCTCCCATCCCAGGTACTGCTGGATCTTCGTGTTGTCGCTGTTCCGTCCGTTCACGCCCTTCGGTGCGTCGAGCTTGTAACGGCGCTTGAGCTTGACGCCGGCAATATCCTCCACGATGTCCACAAGCTGATTGATCGTCACCAGCTCGCTCGATCCCAGGTTGATCGGCTCATGAATGTCGCTCTCCATGATGGCCTGCGTTCCCTTGGTGCAGTCGTCGATGTACATGAAGCTGCGCGTCTGGTGTCCGTCGCCCCATATCTCAATCTCGTGCTTGCCGGAGGTCTTGGCTTCGAGAACCTTGCGGCAGATCGCCGCCGGAGCCTTCTCGCGCCCGCCCGACCAGGTGCCGAGCGGCCCGTAGACGTTGTGGAAGCGCGCCACGCGGCACTGCAAGCCGAAATCCTCTTCAAAGTGGCGGCACATGCGCTCGCTGAAAAGCTTTTCCCAGCCGTAGCCGTCCTCGGGTAGCGCCGGGTAGGCATCCTCTTCCTTGAGAGGAATCACGTTCTCGTCCTTCTGCTTGTCGCCGTTGTAGACGCAGGCGGAGGAGGAATAAAAGAAGCGCTCAACTCCCGAATCCCGCGCCGCCACCAGCATGTGCGTATTGGTGAGAACGCTCAACATGCAGAGTGCGCGGTTGTTTTCAATGAACCCCATGCCGCCCATATCGGCCGCAAGCTGGTAAACCAGCTTCACGCCCTCCGCCGCCTGGTAGCAGGAGTCCTTATCTTTGAGATCGAGAACAAGGTTCTCCACGTGCGGCGAAACCTGGTACCAGTCATCCAACGGCTTCACGTCCACGGCCCGGACAACGTTGACGCCCTTCTCAAGAAGGCTCCTGACCAGATGGCCGCCGATGAACCCTCCCGCTCCGCAAACGACTGCTGTTTCCCCTTTTAGATTCATGGCCTGTAAGCTCTCCTTTTACCGAAAATAAGTTACGGACTACGGCTAAGAACGGCAAATTGCGACACACCCGCGACGCAAGAGTATATCGCTCCCGCCGCCTATTAGATTCAAGATCGTCATAAACAAAGACTTGGATGCGTTTTTCCGCATCCGGGTTACCATATCCGCGTCGACATACCGTTCACCACCGGCCCGGTAAAGCAGGCGTATCAAGGCACGCGTACCAAGATAGACACGCCCTACGCTCCCTGCAAACAGATGGAAGAGGCAAACGCCGCGCCGGGCACCAGAGACAACGCACCCTGCCCAGCCAACTCCCCAACCGGTTCAAGATCGCCCGCATCCACTTCCACGGCCATGCTGTGCATGATCTGCTCCAGCGTCAGCACCACCCGGAAGCTGTTCTTGTTGCGAACCACCACGCCTTCCATACCGGCAAACGCGCCGTTGCGAATGCGTGCGCGCTGCCCCACAGTCAGCAGCGGATGAGGCTCCACGCGCCGCTGCGCGATGCCGAGGCGAATCGCCTCGATCTCCGCATCTGGCAGCGGAGCCGGATCGCCGCCCGTTCCGCCTACAATCGCCAGCACCCCCGGCACGCTCAGCACACGGACTCGCTCCCGCGGGTCGATATGAGCAAAGATGTAGCCGGGAAAAAGAGGCAGGTCAAGCGTAATGCGGGAGCCATCGCGCCACTTGCGCTCCGAGCGGTAGAGCGGCAGATGGTGGTCAATGGTGCGGCTGCTGAAGTGCTCGGCAACGCGCTTTTCATGGCGGCAGGTGGTATAGACGGCAAACCAGCGCAGCACTCCGGAAGAGGGGCCGCAGGAGTGCCCGGGAGAGGCAGCTTCGTCTACATACGGCGCGCCAGGCGGGGGAACCTTCATACGCACTTTACCATCCTTCATTGGAATAACCATGCCCCTTGCGGAGCAGGAAGAGCTTCCAAGGCGAATGCAAATTTTATATTTACTTGCGAAACACGTTCTGGGAGAAGCGCGGAACCCGATTGGAGGTTTTACCTGCCGTCTATTTTGCAATAGTTTGAACTTTATCTTGACCGCGGCAGCAGATAAAAGTTGGCTCCTCAGGTAGGACTCGAACCTACAACCCTTCGGTTAACAGCCGAATGCTCTGCTTTCCGTCCTGCTGCTACCGGTTGCTATAAGATCCTATCCTTTGTGTAGTTTACCCGATACCTCCTTCTCGCCAATTGCTATCCATACACCCCAGATTATGCCCTATTTTGAAGGAGGGTGGGCACAAAAATGGGCACAGTGATTTTCTCCTGTTTATTCAGTTTTCCTGGTGGCTTTTAGGGCCGCATCGATCGTTGTGAGCGGCAGCAGCAGGGATATCGGCGTATCCAGCAACGGCACGGCACCGTAGCTGGCGTACCACCCGGCCACAAGCTCATCCTTGGCGTCGATGAGAAGAGCAACGCCACCGACCTCTGCCGAGGCCAGCAGGCAGCGTCTTCCCGCTGCGAGGAGAAGTTGGCCGCCAAGTCTCTGTCCCT
>JAATFM010000041.1 GCA_015655195.1 Terriglobales bacterium | reverse complement strand
TTATATTCGGCGGATTTGCCGGCAACCGAAGCGGCGATCGTGGCCGCGGGCGGCGAAATCGTCGTGCCGACCTTCGAGTTTCCCGGCGGAAGGCGCTTCCACTTTGCCGACGGAGTGGGAAACGTGCTGGCCGTCTGGTCGAAGTAAGCGGGAGAACGAGACGGGACAAATGAGAACAAGCGGCCTCCAGCCCATCGAGAAAGCCACCATTACATTGGCATTTATGCCTGTGGAAACAAGAACGGACGCACGTGTACGCGTAACCGGTCGATCTCAGCGGAATTATGGCGCAATTGCTCGTGGCCCCAAGTCGTATTCGTTCCTTCGCGGCAATCTGCGGCCATAGCCAAGCCGATCTTTTCATACGCTCCAAGATCCTGCTTCAAATCTTCCGGTTCGTTCAGAGCACCGATGATAAAAACTCGTTCGCGCAGATGTTCCGGAATCCTCTTTTTTGCGGTTTCCAGTCTGTCTATTTTGCCGTCGAAATCAATTATGAGCACCATAAAACGCTCTGGGAGGCGGTCCATCTCGGCTGCGTATATAGAACAGAACCGTTCGATCACTGCGTTCCAACCACCCGCTTCTTCAAGCACACGAATTTTGGTGTCAGCAAGTGACGGCTCTAAGAGGAAGCCGTTTGCAACCTGACGATTAGCATCGTCTTCAGGGAGTACATACACATGTGGCCGATGATTGTTGACACTCATAGTCCTAAATCGCCTCGAACTATCGAACTTATAACGTCCCCACTGCGCGGGATTGAATCGAGGCTGCGCACTATCGTTGGCTCAAGGTGGCTGTTCCTGTAGAGGATGAGAGTGTTCTCATCAGAAAATCGCCTGATCGTCTCGGTATTGTGCGACGTTGCAATGAACTGACCGCCTGATTGAAAGGCTTTGCGAAGTGCAATAACAAAATGTCCAACCTCGGACGGAGCAAGGTAATTATCGGGCTCATCCCAAAAACAAAGCAACGGACCGTAAGCCCTATTCGAAGCAAGCACGAGTGCCGAGATAATGAAGCACTTCTCGCCGTCGGATAAGTCCTCGAAAGGGAGCCTCAGACTCCCCTGGTCATTCGAATAATGAACGAACAAACTACGGGAATCAGTGCCAATTCTTGGATTTGTGATGTCTTCCAGATCCGGCATCACTTGTTTGAGATAATCAAGTACTCGTCCAAAAGCGGACGGCGCATGAGACATAAGGCCATTAAACCAAGCTCCAATATCGGTCACGCTCGGATTCGGCTGCAGCGTCTCTTCTGTTGAGTGACCGAGAATTAGGCTGGGCAATGGTCGAAGAATAAGCATGCGACTAAGCCACTGCTTGAATGAGTGGACAGGATCATTCGCTGCTTGTTGCTGGATAATAGGAAGAGCAACAAGATGCCAGTCGATAGAGAAGTTTGCTTCTTTTTCTCGGCCAGTCTTTGTTAGATGGACATTCGCCAACTCTCGCTTGTAGATGATCTTGCCGCCTACAGTAAGCTTCTCTTCAAATACTCGAATCTCTCTGAATCCCTCGGGATATTCAAAGGCAATGAAATATCCATAAGAGATTCCATCCAGTTCTACTTCAATCTCGAACCGCATCGGTGCATCAATGCGCCCGCGAGTGAAGTCTTTCGGTTTGACTAATTCTCCTACCCGGTTTGTTCCGCGCGCGATTTTTTGGAGAATCTCAAGCGCGGAGCCAACTGTAGTTTTGCCCGCACCATTCTTGCCAATCAATAAGGCAGACGACCTGCCTGGAATTGGCAACTCGAAGTTCTCCAAGCAGCGAAAATTATGGATATAGAGCCGGCTGATCACAGCATTATGGTACACGACCAACTTATATCTTGACCTTGACGGTTACGTTGGACGGCACGAACCAAGCCCATCATGCCAACGGAGGCGGCATCAGCATGGGTCTGCGATTGCCTAGCTCCTCGCGCACCAACGTCAGCCCCAGAATGCACCGCTCGAACCAGTCGGAGAGGCGCGCGAAGAGCGGGGCCTCCTGCTCGTACTCGAATACATTGAACTGGCTGACAATGTAGTAACTTTCCTTGCCCGCAGCCACCAACTCCGGAAAGCTGGCGCGCTGGCGGCGGCGCAATTGCGAGGACTCCGGATACATTCCGGCCACGAAGAGGGCGTAGTCGCCGATGTGCTTGCGGACACGACGTTCGGCGTCAAAGCCGGGCGCGGAGCCGTGGATGGGGTCGGCGGCTTCGACCATCAGCTCAATCTCGGAGACGGGTCGGCCCGCAGCATCGCGCAGCTCATAGAGCTTCTCCGAGCGGGTAAAGTCACAGAGCAGCCGGGCTACGTAGCCGGTCACATCGGGGTCGTTGAGTCCCAGGCGGCCTTCGTAGCTGTTGCGGACGGCCTGGTGGAAGAAGGCTTCGAGCGGATGAGCTTGCGTTTGCAAGGCGGCCTCCTGCGAATGCAGTCGTGCTCGTTCCGGAAACAACCGTGTCGTGCGGCGGGAGTCGAGCGCCCCATTTTCGTTGCAGGCCCCGCTGCATTAACCGTGCGTTGACACGGATGGTATCGGAAAAGCCGTGAAGGTCAAGAGAGGACGGCTGAGATTGTTGGCAATCGGAACCGGAAAGTGCAAGAGGGGGTGGTGCGTGCCGGGATGGGAAAGCGGGAGGGAGCAGAGAACGGAGTCTGCGGGAGTGCTATCCCACCCTAGCGCCAAAAACAAAGACGGCGCGAGGGTGGAGCACCCGGCAGTCGGACAAATTCGGACAAAGAAAAAGGGCAGCCCGCGATGGGCTGCCCTCTCTGGAGGGTGACTTAACTCGGCTGAGTGCCGGTCCTAGACCGCTGCCGGGGTGCGGGATTCGAGCTCGGCGAGGCGGTTGGCGAGGAGCGTTTCGAGCTTGACGAGCGCTGCGGAGAAGCCCTCAATGCCTTCCTTCAGCTTGTCGTGGGCCATGCGGTCGGCGGCGTGCATCTTCTCGAAGGTTTCCTTGTCGATGGAAATCTTCTCGATGTCGAGCGACTTGGCGGCCTCGGGGTCGAGCTTGCGGGGCAGCGGAGCCTCGGTCTTTTCCAACTCGGCGAGCAGGTTGGGCGAGATGGTGAGCAGGTCCGAGCCGGCCAGCTCCGTGATTTCGCCGATGTTGCGGAAGCTCGCGCCCATGACCTGCGTCTTGTAGCCGAACTTCTTGTAATAGTTGTAGATCTTCGTTACGGACTGTACGCCGGGGTCGTCGGCTCCGTGGAAATCCTTGCCCGTGTCCTTCTTGTACCAGTCGAGGATACGGCCCACGAAGGGCGAGATCAGCGTGACGCCGGCTTCGGCGCAGGCAATGGCCTGATGAACGCCGAAAAGGAGGGTCAGATTGCAGTGAATCCCTTCCTTTTCCAGCACTTCGGCGGCGCGAATGCCTTCCCAGGTCGAGGCAATCTTGATGAGAACGTGGTCGCGGCCGATGCCGGCCTCGTCATACTGCGCGATGATGCTGCGGGCCAGCGCGATAGTCTTTTCCGTGTCCCACGAGAGGCGGGCATCGACTTCCGTCGAGACGCGGCCCGGAACGATCTTGAGAATCTTTTTACCGAAGGCGACGGCAAGGCGCTGGAAGGCCAGGTTGGCGACTTCGGTGTCTGTAGCGCTTTCGCCCTTTTCGTCGCGGGCCGACTTCAAAACCTCGTCCACGATGGGCTGGTACTGCGGCATCTGGGCAGCGGCAGTGATGAGTGAGGGGTTGGTCGTCGCGTCCGTGGGCTTGAACTGCTCCATGGCCTGAATGTCGCCGGTATCGGCGACTACGACGGTGTATTGGCGCAACTGTTCGAGTAGATTCTGCGGCATGAAAAGACCTCCTGCTGTGCTGGCGCGGCGCGGGGGAAAGCATCCGCCGAGGCGCTTGTCCCATTCAGTGTACGCCGGTTTGGATGCGGCGGGTTAGAGCGAGGTTACTTTTCGAAGGGGAGTGCTGTCCCACCCTTCGGTCCGGAAAGCAGACCAAGGATGGGGCACGGAAGTTTTGTGCGATCCCACCCTGGCCGGAAAAACAAAGACCCGGCGAGGAGGGGGGCCCCGGGATGTGGCGGCTACTTTTCGAAAGGGTTCGAGAGCGTGCCGAGGCCGGAGACGGAGACTTCGACGCGGTCGCCGGCTGCCAGCGGGCCCACGCCAGACGGAGTCCCGGTAAGGATCAGGTCGCCGGGCTCAAGCGTGATGGCGGCGGTAATGTAGACGAGCAGTTCGGGAATGGAAAAGATAAAGTCAGCAGTCGAGCCGTGCTGGCGTAGCTCGCCGTTGACGCGGGTTTCGAGGGTGACGCCCGCATGTGGGTCGATCTCGTCCGAGATAAAGGGGCCGACGGGGCAGAAGGTGTCGAAGCCCTTGGCGCGGGTCCACTGGCCGTCTGTTTTCTGCAGGTCGCGTGCGGTAACGTCGTTGGCGAGCGTGAAGCCGCGAATATAGGAGAGCCAGTCTTCGCCGGGATGAATGCCGGGGTGGATTTTCGTGGCGCGCTTGCCGATGACGAGAGCCAGTTCGCCCTCGAAATCGATGCGCTCGGAGACGGCGGGCATTTTCACCGTGCCGCCGGGTGCGAGCAGGGACGAAGTTGGCTTGAAGAAGAGCAGCGGCTCGGCGGGAACGTCGTTGCCGAGTTCCTTGGCGTGGTCGCTGTAGTTGCGGCCCACGCAGACGATCTTGGAAGGCGTGACAGGCGCGAGAAGCTCGGCTTCGGCCAGCGGCAGGGGCTTGAAGTGCGGCGCGTCCGGCGTCGGGCCGCCATGTTCGATGCGGAAGGCGAGGTCTTCTTCCGGCGCGTCGATGAGGTGCGAGATCCAGAATTCGCCGTTGCGGTCTTCGACGGCGCCATAAAGAGTTTTGTCGTTCAAGCGGAAGCGGCAGTAGCGCATAAAAGATCCTCTTCCAATGCTAACCAATCGGGGGTGCAGCTATGCGCGCAGCAAAGCTTTGAAACCTGCCTGCTCAAAGTGCCGGTCGGCGGTAAGCGCAGAGTCGATGCCGTTGTTCAACATGGCGTTGAAGCTGAAGCAATCCGTAAGGCTCCAGCCTTTGTCAATTCTGCTGCGATACATCAGAAGCGCCTGCGTAAAGCCGCTGCTGGTCCAAGGAAGAATCGCAACGTTCTTGTTTGTCCGCAAGCGCATGACAACATCGGCAGCAGTTGTGCGCAGCGAAGGACCGCCCTCCGCAAAATGGTTCAGAAGTTCGGTGAACACTATTTCGCTGGTAACGATGCGAACATTTGCCAGCGCGGACGAGGCTCTTTTCGCCTGTACATTCAGTTGGTCGTGGGGATTAACAAGCGCAATCCAATAGGCGGTGTCCGCAAAGACGCTTCTCATTCGGATACCTTGGGCGCTCCGTAAAGATAGTGATCCAGATTGATCGAGGAGTCTGCTGGAATCCTGGCCCACTCCTCATCCGGCACGGAACGGCTGATTTCGGCGACAATCTCCCAGATCGGCCGCGTGTCGCCGGTTGCCGGCAGCGCTTCGGTTGCATTGCGCGCTTCCAGCAAATCCAGCCCCTCTTGCACGACCTGATCTGCGGACTGGTAGCGGCCGCTCTCAACCTGCTGAGCGATGCGCTGTTCGAGATCGGGTTTGAGGACGATCGGCATGGCATGGCTCCCACGGTCGAGGTTTGCCTTGTGGGATGCAAGGAGTTTAGCAGAATTCGAGGCTTTTTCGCTGCGGCGGCTATGGGGTTTGCGCTATTGAGCAGGGACGATTTCTTCAGCCTCGGCCGAGCGTTTGCTCTCGTGGCCGGTGAGGCTGATGGAGGCGACGGCGTAACGGTAAGTGTAGCCGGGCTGCACGTTGGCGTCGTGGAAAGCCGGGCCGGCGACAGGCTCGGCGGGCGAGATGCGCTGCCAATCGGAGTCACCCTCGCGGCGGTAGACGACGTATCCGGCGAGGTTGCGGTCGGTGGCGGGGAGCCAGCTCAGGTCGATGGAGGCTGGCGCTGCGCCATTGGTCTGCGTGGCGACGGCTGCAAGGCCCGAGGGAACGGCGGGCGGGAAAATATCTTCGACGGTGATGCGGACGGGAGGGGTGATCTCGCCTGCCAGCTCGATGGTTTGGCCTGCCAATTCGACGTGCGCCACGCGCTGGGCGCGGTACTCGTAGGCTTCGCCGTAGCTGACGGTTTTGTCCAGTGCGGCGCCGGAGTCGGAGTCTATCAGGAGTCTTTGCTCGGCGGGATGGGCGGATTCGGGCAGCGGGCCGGAATCCTTTTTCTTTGCAGGTGCGTTGAGAAGAGTCCGATAGAGGCGGATGGATTGCGTCGAGCCGCCGCCAGTCCAGTGCAGTTCGACGCCTTCCTTGTGCGGCGCGGCGGCAAAATCGGCGACCGGCGCTGGAGATTGACCGGCGAGAACGGCGGCGGCATTCGACAAGCCGGCAGAACGGCCGTGGCGGTTTTTCAGCTCAACGAAGTATTGAAGCGGCCGCGGCGGGCCTGCGACGAGCGCGGCGGGAAGCTGGTCGGTAAATGCGCTCTTTGTGCCGGGAGCGAGCGAAGTCTCGCCGTCCAGGGAGCAGGTTTTCGTGGTACTGGCCGCGCCCTCGCTGCGGCAGATCGAAACCGCGACTGGCCCTTTGAGTCCGACCTTATCGGTGTCGCGCTTCGGCATTGTCCAGTTAAGCGAAACCTGGTTGCCGGCGCGGACAGCGGCAAGATCAGCGACGCGAGCCGGGAGCTTGAGCGAGGGCGGCTGCGGCTGGGCCGGCGTTCCGCAGCTCGTCAGAACCGGGGCCAGGGCCAGCGCGCCGAACGTCAGCGCGCCAGCCATCCACTGCCCGATCTTATGGCGCTCGATTCTCCGGCGCTTGATCCTCGTCATCGCTTTTTCAGTCTATCGGAGACAGTTACATTGCAGGCGCTGATGAGCGCAGCGTCAGCGTCAGCGGCAGTCGGCGCTGCGCTGCTGCCGGCGAGCGTCTTTCCGATTCTGCG
>JAATFM010000050.1 GCA_015655195.1 Terriglobales bacterium | reverse complement strand
GGCGAGCAACTGCCGCAACTGGAGCTGGCCGATGGCAGCCGCGGACTCTTTGAGCAGAAGCGGATGTTTGCCAAGCCAATGGCCGTGCTGATGACGCTCGTGGGTTTTGTGCTTCTGCTGGCCTGCGCCAATGTGGCGAATTTGACGCTGGCGCGCGGAGCGCAACGGCAACGCGAGATGAGTGTGCGGCTGGCGTTGGGCGCGGGACGCCGGCGCATTGTGCGGCAGATGCTTGTCGAGTCGCTGTTGCTGGCTGCGCTGGGCGGCGCGGGCGGGCTTGTGACCGGATACTTTGGAAGCATTGCGCTGCCCAGGCTCACAGAGAATGCGTGGGAGCATACGGATTTTCAGGTTCACTTTGACTGGAAGGTCTTTGCGTTTACAGCGGCGATTACGATTCTCACCGGCCTGCTTTTCGGCATGGCTCCGGCGCTGGCCGCCGCGCGCGCCGAGGTGACGCATGGATTGAAAGAGTCCGCGCAAACCACGACGCGGCGACGCAAGGGGATGAGCGGCAAAGCGCTGGTTGGTTTTCAGATTGCGCTTTCCACGCTGCTCGTCATTGGCGCGGGGCTTTTTCTGCGCACGCTTGTGGGATTGAACTCGATTGATGTGGGTTTTCGCACGGACCATCTGCTTCTGGTCGAGGTGAATCCGCCGGAAACGAAGTATCCCGCAGGCAAGGATGTGCTGCTGCACAAAAGGATCGAAGAGGCCTTTGCGGCGATTCCCGGTGTGGAAGCTGTCACTCCCGCTGCTGAGGCTTACGTCGCCGACGGCTACGATGGAACGGATTTTCTACCCGAAGGCGAGGCCTACGACAAGAACAAGAATCAGGAAGAGGCTTACAACCTGGGCGGTAGCCGCTTCTTCGATACGCTCAAGATTCCCATTGTGTCCGGGCGCGGCTTCGGGCCGCAGGATACGGCTACTTCGCAGAAGGTTGCGGTGATTAACCAGTCGATGGCGAAGAGCCGTTTCCCAGGTCAAAACCCGGTCGGCAAGCGCTTCCGCACGGATGCGCGCGACTCGGACGGGCACGGCTCGGCAGTGGACTGGTATCAGATCGTCGGCATCTGCGCGGACGTGCGCTACACGAACCTGCGCGATGAGCCGCCGCCGCAGTTTATTCTCCACTACGCGCAGCAGCCGGAGGTGGGCGGGCTGACCTACGAATTGCGAACCCGCATCAAGCCTGAGGCGATTGTGCCCTCGCTGCGCAGCGCGCTGCACCAGATCGACCCCGACCTGCCGCTGGTGAATGTGCGGACACAGGAGCAGCAGATCGATGCGGACTTGCAGCAGGAGCGGATGTTTGTTGCGCTGACTTCAGGCTTCGGCGTGCTGGCTCTGGCGCTGGCCACGGTGGGAATCTACGGCATCATGGCGTACACGGTCTCGCAGCGGACGAATGAGATTGGGATTCGGCTGGCACTGGGCGCGCTGCCCCGGCAGATTCGCGGAATGATTCTCGGCGAGTGCACGTGGATTACGGCGGCGGGGCTGGTTGCCGGAGTGGCTGGCGCGCTGGCGTTGACGCGGCTGGTCAAGTCGATGTTGTACGGCATTGAGCCGTACGATCCGGCGACGCTTGGCGGCGCGGTTCTGCTGCTGTTAGGCGTGGCACTCGTCGCAAGCTGGATTCCGGCGCGGCGCGCGGCAAGCGTGCAGCCGATGGAGGCGCTACGGCATGAGTGAAGCAGGGATTAGGGAGTAGGCTGCATCGACAATTACAATTTCCCTGAACTCTTGAAAATACAAAGAGCTTGTCATCCTGAGCGTAGCGAAGGATCTGCGGTTGTTCTTGCTTTTGCTCTTCGCTGGTATACCACAAAAGCGGGTGCCCCAGGTCCCTGATGTTGGGACCTGGGATAGCACGAACCCGGCTCCTCCACTTCGCGGACGAAGAGCTATGTTGGCCACTTACTGCGTAGGCTTTGCGGGGCCGGCCTGAGTTGCAGTTGTGGTGTAGAGATGGCAATTGCCGGTGGTTTCCTTGAAGCGGAAGTAGGGATGGATAAATAACAATGCGCGGGCGTCGCCGGAGCCTTCGCTCAGGTCGTTGAGCCAAATGCCGTCCGGCTCCTGATGATTGTGCACGTGCAGCCAG
>JAATFM010000093.1 GCA_015655195.1 Terriglobales bacterium | reverse complement strand
GGTGCTGCTCGATGTAAACATGCCCGGCATCGGCGGCCTCGAAACTCTGCGCCGCATTCGCGCCGCCTCGCAGCGCCTGCCTGTGCTGATGCTGACCGTTCGCGATACCGAGGACGAAAAGGTTCACGCGCTCGACTCGGGCGCCGACGACTACGTTACCAAGCCGTTCAGTGTGCGGGAGCTTGTGGCGCGCATCCGCGCCGCCGTGCGCCGCGTGCAGCAGCCGCAGCGGCAGGACGATGCGCCGATCGAGATCGGCGACATCCGCCTCAACCCCGCGCGCCGGCTTGTGACGCGGCGCGGGCAGCCGATTCACCTCACGCGCAAGGAATTCGACATTCTGCACTGCCTGATGAGCCGCGCCGGCCGCGTGGTGACTTACGCGCGCCTGCTCACCGCCGTCTGGGGCGCGGAGTGCCGCGAGGAAGTCGAGTATCTCCGCACCTTCGTGCGCCAGTTGCGGAAGAAGATCGAAGACGATCCGGCGCGGCCCATCTATCTGCTCACGGATATTTATGTCGGCTATCGCTTCGCCGATCAGCAGATGGTGGAAGAAGCGCAGGCCGCCCGCGAGGCCGGCATCACAGACGGCGTGGCGCAGGTGGTTGGCGCTGCGAACGACTGATGTTGAATCCCATGTCTCAAAATCGAGACATGGGCACCCGGTGGGCGCGGCAGTCTCTCACGTTTCATCGCTGAAGATCATCTCAATCGGCAGCCCGAACAGCCGAGCCAGTTTGAACGCCAGCGGCAAACTAGGATCGAACTTCCCCGTCTCGATGGCATTCACCGATTGGCGCGACACCTCCAACCGCGCCGCAAGCTCCGCCTGCGACCACTCCCGCTCCGTGCGCAGTACTCGGAGCCGGTTTTTCATCTGTACCTCGACTTGACCACTGGAATGGAGAGGGCCACGAAGATCCAGAAAAAGGGATAGACCCAGACGAGGTTCAGATGGGGAACATTTGCGAAGTCCTCCATGTAACCCCACACCGTGGTCGCCGCAAGAGTCGCCCCCATGCCGCCTAGCAGCGATTGGACTAGCAGGTTTGCTTGGAATTCGTCCTTTTCCTCGGCCAGATAAAGGCCCGTCACCACCAGCGCACCCATAATCGGCAGAGCCGGCAAAATAGCAACCAGGTAAGCCGGAATCCCGTGCGGATGGCCGAAACGAAAGACGAGGGCGGCGACTGAAGAAAACAGAACGCATAGTAAGGCAGTAAGACCCATTCGTAGCGCGTACCGCCGTTGTGCAGGATTCTCTGGCAAACAAAACATGATTAGTATCCTTTACTTTTAGACAAGAAAACTTTACATAACGGGCGCGCGCTGTCAAGTTTTATTGACATCTCATGGCTGTCCGGCGGGTGGCCCACATCTGAGTTGGAAGTAGTTTGGGCACCCCAGTCTGGATTTTCAGACCTGGGACTACTGCATCTGCACAACCGGCAATGAATGCGACGCAGAACCCGCGAACGACAGGCACTGCGGCGCTTAAGCGGGTTCTCCCGCCGTTGCGCTTGTTACCATGAATTTGCGACCTTATGCGCGAGCACTTAGGCACACTTGTCGAGGAGTTTCGCAGCTACGGGCACGAGATTGCCGTGGTGCGCGTCGAGGGAAACCGTCGCCGCGCGGCGACCTACGGCGAGATTGCGAGCCTTGCCGGGCGCTTTGCCGCGCTGCTTGAGGCGCAGGACATTCAGCCCGGCGACCGCGTGCTGCTGTGGGGCGAGAACTCAGCCGAGTGGGTCGCGGCCTTTCACGGCTGCATTCTGCGCGGTGCGCTGGTCGTTCCGCTGGACGCTTACGGAAGCCCGGATTTTGCCGCTCGCGTGGCAGCGGACGTGCAGCCGAAGCTGGCGGTGGGCGATGCCGGCCTGCTGAAGCAGCTTCCGGTTGACGCCGACCGGCATTTTCCGCACATTGCCTTCGAGGATTGGCCCGGCGCGCTGCCGCAGAACGAGCTTGGTCCCGTCGAGGGCCTAACCCGCGAGACGCCGCTACAAATCCTCTTCACATCGGGAACGACGGGCGAGCCGAAAGGCATCGTGCACACGCACGGCAATGTGCTGGCGAGCGTGGGCCCCATCGAGCAGGCCGCGCAGAAGTACCTGCGCTACGAAAAGTACGTGCATCCGCTGCGTTTTCTGCACACACTGCCGCTGAGCCACGTCTTCGGGCAGACGATGGGCCTTTGGATTCCGCCTGTCTTCCGCGCCGAAGTGCATTTTGAAAGTAAGCTCGTCGCCCCGCGGCTGATCGAGACCATCCGCCGCGAGCGCATCTCCGTGCTGGCCGCTGTGCCGCGCGTCTTTGCGTTGCTCAAGACGCACCTCGAAGGCTCGATGCCGGGGCTTGCCGAGCGGGTTACAGATGCGAAGGGCCGGCCGGCCGGCAAATTCGGCTGGAAGCGCTGGTGGTGGTTTCGCCGGGTGCATCGCGCCTTCGGGTTCAAGTTCTGGGCGCTGATTTCGGGCGGCGGGGCGCTTTCGCCGTCTGTGGAAGAGTTCTGGAACGCGCTCGGATTCGTGTTGGTGCAGGGCTACGGCATGACGGAGACGACGGCGCTTATCACGCTGAATCATCCGTTTCATGTGGCGCGTGGAACGATCGGCAAGCCGCTGCCGGGGCGCGAGGTGAAGATCGGCGCGGACGGCGAGGTGCTGGTGCGCGGGCCGATGATTTCGTCGGCTACGTGGTCCGGCGGCGCGCTGCATCAGCGGGAGAGCGAGTGGCTGGCCACGGGCGATCTGGCCGAGGCGCAGGAGACCGGCGAGCTGAAGTTT